>DATJAL010000030.1 GCA_035516255.1 Chitinivibrionales bacterium
GGATAAGTACCTCGAAAGAAGACGAAATAGGTTAACCCGAGAACGCTTTCTGAAAAATCGTCCGTCCGGTCAAATAAAAGCGGATTGGGCGGTCAAATTGAGCCGGATTGACCGGTCATTTTGATCCGGATTCGTCGGTCATTTTGAGGCGGATTTGGCGGTCATTTTGAGGCGGATCGGTCAGGCTATAACAATAAATAAGCCTAATATTATTGTTAAATAAATTGTGATACGTTTTTTGGTCATTTTATTTCCATGGCTAACGCCGCGCTAATATGCCGGACTACGACCGCATTTTCCCTCCGCAAACCACGAATCTTTTATGAAGAACCAGCCGACCGCGAGCCACAGGTGTTTGCAAATGCGGACGGTCATGATTTAGCGCGTTGTTAGGCGTTCTCCATTAGTATTCCTTAAATTGTATTCTTATTATACTTTCTTTAATTGGCTTATATTTTACTTGTTTCAAAATAGGGCAAACTGCAACTGTATCATTAACAAATTTAAACCTGGCTCCGCCCCCTAAAGTTAAATTGAACATTGAATTTAGATTGCAAAAAAAATGGATTTTATGATCTAATTTATTATAAATCCAATACTCATAAATTTCTTTTTTGCAATCCTTTGAAATAATTGGGCTGCAAGAATAGCTAAATATGACTATTTTCCCAGATTGCCCATCATAATTAAAGTCGCTTGGAAAACCAGTAGGTTTCTGAATAAAAGAAATATTGAAATTGGTATCGTTTTGAATTAAATATTTATTTGCATTTGATAATTCAATGTTAGTTGTTCTACTGTCTAAAAGATTAAAAATATTTACCCATTTTTCTCTTGAATCTATTCTGTTAATTACCAATAAATTCCCATAAAAAAATGGCCCTCCACCAAAATTGTAACCAATATTCTTTTCAATAAAATCTATACTATCAATTAATTTACCACTATCGGCAGAAAACTTATGTAGCTTTGTGCCGAAATAAACGTAAAGATAACCATTCAAATATTTTAAATCAAGAGCGGATTTATTGAATTTCCATTTTATTTCTCCCTTATTATTGCATTTATATATTTCGGGTCCAAATTCGAAGTAGACTGAGTATTCACTGTCAACATCAAAATTAGTGATTTGTCTATTAAAGCAATCGTTCATTTCTGTTCTCAAGCAATTTTTACAATTACCATACTTAATTGAGAATATTGTATCAACAGTAAATATTGCTTTATTGTTTATTAATAATTCTCTTGAGAAAGGTAAGTTACTCTCAGAGTAAAGGCTTGTAGTTAAGAATAGTAATGTAAATAATAATTTCTTATTCATTTTTATCTCGCCTAACGCCGCGCTAATTTGCCGGACTACAACCGCATTTTCAGCTTGCAAACCACCAATCTTGCTTGAAGAACCGACCGACCGCTAACCAAGGGTGTTTGCAGATGCGGACGGTCATGATTTAGCGCGTTGTTAGGCTTTAATTAGTGTAAATTGCTTATTATTACAGCAGCCAATATTCCACCAAGTATTCCACCTAAAATTGAACTCGTTATTATTGTGGCATTTTTAGTATGATCCTTATTAACTCTTTCTTTCAATTCTATGCTATCTACCGAATTTGATTTTAATTCCTTCTTAAATTCTGAACTATCTTGGAAATTGCTTTTTATTAATAATGCAGTTGCTCGATAACAAGAACTTAAGAAATCCGGCCTTCTTTCTTCGATAATATTTACCACGTCTGCACCACAATTGCACGCTTCCTTTCTAAATATTTCAATTGCATCATCTTCACCGCATGCAAAAGAAAAACCGCTGTCGCCGACCTTAACTCTACCAATAATTTTCACTGAAGTTGAATCGATACGCACATTTTTAACTACATTAACATTACAATTTGAATTCTTTTTATTATTATCGTATTTATATCCATTTCTTATAACAATATGCGTACATCCAATGCCAAGCAATAGAATTGCAAATGAAATTAAAACGTATTTCATTTATTTCTCCTTTTTATGAGCCTAACGCCGCGCTAATATGCCGGACTACGACCGCATTTTCTCTCCGCACGCCACCAATCTTGCTTGGATAGGCGAGGGCTGGCACGCCAAGAGTGTTTGCAAATGCGGACGGTCATGATTTAGCGCGTTGTTAGGAGTTCTTTCTTCATTTCGTAAATACAAAAGGGTATGTTACTTCTGTGACATCATCCCGTTTCTCTATTTGGTCAAAATTTATTGAATTTATTATTACCAATATTTTGGAATCAAACCCGGGGCTATTTGAATTGGATTCAGTAATCTTACTTGATGTAACAACTCCCAAATAGTTTATCTTGAAGAATACAACAACCTTCATATAATCCGGATATTTGTCCTTAAATTCCTCATTATATAATTGCCTTACTCTTCCAATATTTCCCATTATCCCTTTCATAAGATTCTCTCGGCTTCTACCACCAGTTAACGCTCCGCCTTTTACAAATCCAGGCTTAGCCTGTTCTGAATTGGTTGAATTCTGATGGATAGTTTTGTTTGTGCAGCCAAGGCAAAGAGGTAAGAGCACGAGAATTAATATGGATTTCATTGTTTTCAATTTTACTCCTAACGCCGCGCTAATATGCCGGACTACGACCGCATTTTCTCTCCGCACGCCACAAATCTTGTATGAGCAACCGACCGACCGCGAACAAAGGGTGTTTGCAAATGCGGACGGTCATGATTTAGCGCGTTGTTAGCCGGATTTCTTTTGTATTTTTGGTAATATAAAATTGTAATCTAGAAATGAAGAATCCTTTAAACAAAATGAATATAGCCTCAAGGAATCTTCATCGTTGAAAATGGCCTCGATTTTGCAATTGTTTCTATTATAGGCTTCGGAGTGCCATGGAAGACAAGGGATCCTTAATGTAAAACAATTATTAATAACAAAACGGCCTCCACCTCCAATGCAAAGAAAATCCATACGATCTTTCTTAGAGTAAGCCTTCTCGACATTTACCTCTTTTATTGATTCAACAAAAATCTGTGGTAATATCCTTATTGTGTCATATTCATAAACATACTTACGAGCTCCTGGTTCACTTTGGGCAGATTCTTTTTCTTTTGATACAACCAATAATTTTACTGAATCAATCTTCATTGATATAAGATGTTTGTAGGATATTCCCTTATATTTGTTTGGACTGCAATTAAAGAGTACCAATGCAAATGAGATGAATATTGCAGTAAAACAATTGTTGTTTAATGCCAGCTTTGTTATCATTATTATTTCTTTTGATATTGGCTAACAGATATTAGTCTTTAAACGACATAAATAATTAAGTCGACAGACGACATAACAATAATTATTTTAACCGGTAAACCATCCACCTCCCAAGGATACACTTATGACCCTTCATCAGTCAAGTTTGCTCTTGACAGACTATACCGCCACTTTGCAAAAACTACGTGTTCCTGATAATAAAAGCAAGTTCTACGTCTTATGGGTCAAGCGGTTTGGGCGGTTTCTCAATGGTGTTTCATTTGAGCAGGCATCTCCCGGGATGGTGGAAGCCTTTCTGGATGACCTCGCCACCGATCCGAAAATCGAGGAATGGCAGGTTGACCAGGCGCGTGAGGCGGTGATGATCCTTTTTTCCGATCTTCTCAAAATGAACCTGCATTACTCGGGGTTCCGGAAAAATGAGGGGTTCAAGGATTCACTCGCCCCTGGAGATCGTCTCGAAACGCTCCACGGCCGCCTGCTCGGGAAGGTCGTTTCGGAAATCCGGGTCCGCCATTATTCCCTCCGTACCGAGGAAGCGTACCTGGCCTGGATACGGCGGTTCATCACCTTTCACGATTTGCGGGACCCGCAGGACCTCGGCCCTCGCGACATCGGGAAATACCTGGATTTTCTCGCGGGCAAGCGCAATGTTTCGGCGGCAACGCAGAACCTTGCGCTTAATTCGCTCGTGTTCCTGTACAAACAGGTTCTCGGAAAAGATCCCGGCGAATTCGGCGATTTCACGAGGGCGAAAACGGGTTCTCATGTTCCCACCGTGCTTTCCAGGGACGAAATCGAGCGGTTGCTTGGAAACCTTGACGGCGCGTATCGGACCATGGCGGGGATTCTCTGGGGGGCGGGCCTCCGCGTGATGGAATGCGTGCGGCTCAGGATACAGGACATCGATTTTGACCTGCGCAGGATCGTCGTGCGGGATGGCAAGGGCGCAAAAGACAGGATCACCATGCTTCCCGCGCGGTTCGTCGCGCCTATCAAGGAGCAGATCGGTGTGTCCAGAAAGCTGTTTGACGACGATAGGGCCCACAAGGTCCGAGGCGTGTATCTCTGGCCCGCCATCGAGCGGAAGTTTCCCAACGCCGGCAGGGAATGGATTTGGCAGTATGTTTTTCCGTCGGAAAGGCTTTCGGTCGACCCGCGCACCAGGAGCGTGCGGCGGCACCACCTTGATCCCAACGTGCTCCAGCGCCGCATCAAACGCGCCGCGCTTGATGCGGGCATCGCCAAGCGCGTGAGCTGCCACACGCTGCGCCACACCTTCGCCACCCAGCTTCTGCAGGCGGGCGCAGACATCCGCACGGTGCAGGAGTTGCTGGGCCATTCCGATGTGTCAACAACGATGATCTATACGCACGTGCTCAACCGGCCCGGCTTGGCGGCGGCCAGCCCGGCGGACGCCTGAGGCTGGAATCCCCCCGCGGACCGTTGCGTTTACAAATGCGGACGGTCATGATTTAGCGCGTTGTTATGTGGAAATTAGATTTTAATTAAATTGTCTTGACTTATTCCTAAAAAGTATTTTGCAAGAATCGATTTTTCGAATTTCTCTTTGTCATTTGTCTTTATTTTATTAATTTCGCTATCCATTTCGTCTACATTTATGTACCCGATTTTTCTATAATCGTCTATATAATTTCCAGAAAACAGTGAATAAAGATTGCCATTTTCATTTAATTTATAATTTTTTGTTATTGCATCATAATTTCCTGAGAAATAATGAAAGAGCCAAAATATTGAATCTCTTGTTGCAATTATCTTTCCACAATTAGCACATTTAAACAATTTAGCTTTCCCAATTTTATAGTAATTCTTCTTATCATTATTGCCGCAATTAATACAAATTGCTTTTTTACTCCCATTTGGAGTTTTCAAATTATTAACATATGATTGAAATGAGACTTTTCTATTTAATGCAGTTAAATATGAAAAGCAGAAGAATATTTCTTTCCAATAATATCTGTACAATACAAATAAAACAATCCATCCCAAACCAATAAGTATTAAAAAATCAAAGGTTCCATGAAGAATAGAAGCGAAAACGAAAGCTCCAAATATTGTATTTATTTTATACCCCAAATTATTATATAGATATATAGCCAAACCCATAACTGCCGAAAATGCAATATGCATTGGTGTTGATATTCCTAATCTAATAAACAAAAGAGGTAAATTCCCTTGCTCTTTCGTTGCATACATTATGTTTTCTATTAATGAAAACCCTAATGTCAAGCATGATATATAAATAATATAATCAATTGGTTCATCTAAATCTTTTGATAAAAATGGAAGCAAAACAACAAATGTGATAAGTTTAGCAAATTCTTCAACCGGTCCTATTTTAAAATATGCATCCAAGAAATTATTTTGAAAATTATACCCAATATTTTTAAATAATATATAAAGTCCAATAGATATTAGTACGGATATTATTCCACCAATTACCGTAACAAATGACATTTTAACAATTGGTTCTTTTTCAAATATATCGTGATCTCTAATGTAATTAATTGAAAAAGCACCCAAAATAAACGAAATTACAACTGCGATATATTTTATCATTATTTCTCCACATAACGCCGCGCTAATATGCCGGACTACGACCGCATTTTCAGCTTGCAAACCACCAATTTTGCTATGAGAACCAGCCGCCCGCACGCAAAAGCTGATCGCACCCGCGGACGGTCATCAGCGAGCGCGTTGTCAGCAGCTCTTTCATTGCTTTTTAGTGTTGTGGCTATGGATTTACTTAATTTGCTTTAAATTTTCCCCAATTGCTTGGAGGTATCGGACCAAAATAGGGAAGATATTTGTCTATCAATCTATATCCAATACTGTCGGCTAAGGCCATTAATAGTGTGTCTTTACTAAACGATTTTACCCAATTTTTATAAATTTGACCATTTAATGAAAGGGTATCTGATTTCCATAGGTATGAGCTTGCGTATCGTTGCCAAGAAGAATCTGCGAAAATGAGGTATGCTATTAATGAATCTGTTCTAATTGTTATTATTGACTGAATTAATGTGTTGGAAAATACGGTGTCAGTTTCATAGGAAGAATAGATTGCCGAATACCCGTACCAATACCAGTTTCCAATTAGATTTTCAGTGTCGATGCTTGAGATGGGATTTGAATTGTTTCTTGTACATCGTGCAAAGAATAAAATACCCATGAGACAAATTATGCACAAGAGCGACCTATTCATCCTTTTCTCCTTTTTTACCGCTGACGGGTGTCAGTTTACAAACTCCATGATGTCAAATCATCATCGTTACTTTTACCGCTTTTCCGCATATTCAACTTTGAATATAATAATCCCGTCATCCAATCACAAATCAAGCCCTATTTCTTATAAAAATCCGTAAAAATTATATATTTTGTGCAGTCAGGCGGTCTTATACGGAAACGGCGTTATGAGGCATGCTGCGATTAGTGCGGTGTCGTTGGGCATGATTTTATGCCTCTTGATTATCGTCGCCCATTCGCAGACCATAAAGCTCGGGCCCGCGGAACTTATTTACAGCGACGCCGCCCTCAACGGTAAAACAATCATGCCCGGTGTAAGGCCCGGCGGTTCGGTGCGCACCATCACCGTTGACAACGGCGACCCGCCGCATTTCATCATCGACGCGCCGCTCAGCACGATCAGAAACGGCACCGCCATGGATTTTCTCGTCAGCAACTGGCAGGGAATCGACAAATGCCTCGGCACGCCGCTGGACCCTTTCCAAAAAAGATACTGGGGCCTTCCGCGGGAGAAGCTGTGGATGAATTCCTCGGTGTTTCTCAAGGACCGGGACACCGTCTCGGGCGGGGGCGGGGGCGCGGAGTATTGGCGGGACGTGCCGTGGATTTCGAATGTCTATAGGGTGCAGGATGACGGGGTCCCCGGAATCGGAAAAGGAGACCTGCTCGGGTTCGCGCACGTGGAGTGCTCGAAGGTGCCGAAAAACGGCGCCGGGTTTTACCGGAAGACTCTTTACAAAATAGGATTGGCGTTCTGCCGCGCCAAAGACGGCGCGGCGAAATGGGTGTATTGTTCGGACATCCTGTTCACAAAAGACCGGTACGGCGAGGAAATTTCCGATTGTAAAAAATATCCCTGGGGCAACGGCATGACGTGCCCCGGCTTTCTGCTCCATAACATCGGCGGGGCCCCGTACATAGTGAAAAACGATTCGTTCTACGTGTACTTCATGGACTGGGACACCGCAGACACGAAATGGAACGCCAGGCACTGGCCCGCGCGCATCTGCGTCGCGCGTGCGCGGGTGAAGGACGCGCTTGAGGAAATTTCAAAACGGATCGCGGCGCCGCCGGTCGCCTGCCCGCCTCCGTTTTCCGATTTGTGGAGAAAGTTTGACGGCAGCGCATGGTCGATCATGGGCAACAGCGCAAAAAGTGCGGGCAGGGAGGTGTTTGCGCCGTACCATGGCGACCCCGGCCTCGACATTCACGGCGACGCGGCCTATTGCGGGCCGCTTAAAAAATATCTGATCACCGTTGACATGCCGGGCGCGGGAAAGCTGCTGCTCTATTCTTCGAAGGACGGCCTGCATTGGGACGGTGCGCCCCTGGAGCTCGACGACGATACGGCATGGCGAATGCCGCATTCCTGTTTCGCAACGCTTGCATCCGACGCGTCAATTGATTGCCATGAAGTGGGAAAGCAGTTTTATGTGATTTGGCCGCGCACGAAAAATGCAGACCCGACGGTCCAGGAATTGTGGAGACGGGAAGTTGATATCGTCAAGTAATAGGTTTTGTCTGGTGGGGGAGTCTCCCCCTGGGGTGCAGCTTCCGCCGCTGGCCCGGAGGGCCGGGGTGAGGTCATCCTTGACGCACCACATGTCCGGTTGGCGCCAATGCAAGTTATTTACTAATAAGAACTTCGCCGCCGCGTTAGGGGCGACTGGAGGCGCCGGAGCGCGGTGCTGCCCGGCCGACCCCGCAAAGCGGGGGAACGTCCAACTTTTTTAAAACTCACTAATACTGCGATTACTCTCGCCTCTACAACCAACTATTTTTATCTAACTATGCAATCCGTCCCCAACCGCAACGCCCCCTGCTACTGCGGCAGCGGCAAGAAATACAAGAAATGCCATATGCTGCTGGACCAGAAGTCGGGCGCGGCGCAAATAAAACCGAAGCGCAGGCTCGCCAAGACGCAATCCGAGATCGAGGCCATGCGCGGGGCCGGCGCCTTCAACGGCGAGCTCATGGATTACATGCGGCGGTTTGTCAGGGCCGGCGCATCGACCCTGGAGCTCGATACGCTCGCGCACGACTACACCGTGCAACACGGCCATACGCCCGCGTGCCTCAATTACAAGGGTTACCCAAAGTCAATCTGCACGTCCATCAACAACGTCGTGTGCCACGGCATCCCGTCGGCGCATGACGTGCTCAACAACGGCGACATCGTGAACGTCGACCTCACCACCATCGTGGACGGCTTTTACGGCGATTCGTCGGAGACGTTCATGATCGGCGACGTGGGGGAGAAGGCCAGGCATCTTGTGATGGTGACGGCAAAGGCGATGCTGCTCGGCATTGCCGCATGCAGGCCGGGCAATCATCTGCAGGCCATTGCCCGGGCCATTGAGCCGTATGCGCGGGCGCAGGGCTGCTCCGTGGTGCACCAGTACACGGGCCACGGCGTCGGCACTCAGTTCCACGAGCACTTCAGCGTGTATCACCATATCGCGACCGACGGCGACGACGTGGAGCTCGAGCCGGGCATGACGCTCACCGTGGAGCCCATGATCAACCTCGGCGGATGGGAAGTAGTCACCGACCCGCGCGACAAGTGGACCGTGCGCACCAAGGACGGCTCGCTGTCCGCCCAGTTCGAGCACACGGTGCTCGTCACCGGTGGCGCGCCCGAAATCCTCACGCTCACCCCGTCGCAAAAGAAGGCGGGCGCGGCCATCATCGTGCCCGGCATGGACCTTTCATGAAGCCCACCCGCCTCTTCGACACCGATGTTCCCCCGCCCTCAGAGCGCGTGATCCTTGCCGGGCTGTTTACAGAAGGGACCGATCCGGAGCTGTTCGAGATTGACATGAAGGAAATGCGCATGCTGTGCGCCACCGCGGGCGCCACCATCGCCGAGACCGCGGTGCAGCGCCGCGACGCGCCGGTCGCGTCGACCTACATCGGCACGGGCAAACTGGAAGAGATCCGCGGGCTCATGAAGCGGCACGGATGCAAGACCGTGGTCATCGACGGCCAGCTGTCGCCCGGCCAGGTGCGCAACATCGAGAAGATCGTGGAGGGCAAGGTGATCGACCGCGCCCAGCTCATCCTCGACATTTTCGCCAAGCACGCGCGCACCAACGAGGCCCGCATCCAGGTGGAGCTCGCGCAGATGAAAACGCTGTACCCGCGGCTCACGCACGCGTGGACCCACTTTTCCCAGCAGGTGGGCGGCATCGGCACCACCGGGCCGGGAGAAAAACAGCTCGAGGTGGACCGCCGGCTCATCAAGAAAAAGATCAGCGACCTCAACGACCGGCTCAAGGCAATCGAGAAATCCCGCGCCACGCAGCGCAAGTCGCGCGCGGGCGAGTTCAAGGTGACGCTCGTGGGCTACACCAACGTGGGGAAATCGTGCCTGCTCAACGCGCTGTCGGGCGCCGACGTGCTCGTGCAGAACAGGCTTTTTGCCACGCTCGATACGGCCACGCGCCGTACGTTCATACAGGGGATCGGTGAGATCGTCATCTCCGACACGGTGGGCTTTCTGCGCAAGCTCCCGCCCGATCTTGTCGCGTCGTTCAGGGGGACGCTCGAGGTGGTGTCGCAGGCCGACCTGCTCCTCATCGTGATGGACGCGGCGAGCCCGTGGTCGGACCGCCAGCTCGCGACTGTCAAGGAAGTGCTCGCCGACCTCGGCGCCGACCACATCCCGCACCTGCTGCTGTTCAACAAGATCGACCTTGTCGCCGATCCGGTCGCGCGGAAAAAACTTTCGGTCAATTATCCCGACGCGCTGCTCGTTTCCGCGCTTTCGCCGGATGACATGGCCGTGGTGAAGGAGCATGTCGCGGAAATAATCAGGACGTATAAAAAAGACGCCGCCGCGGCCGACATCATAGCGAAGAAGACGAAGGAACTGAACAGGGATCCGGATGAGCCGGCGGGATTGCCCTGGGAAAATAGATAAAATTTTAATTCAGAGTTGGGCGTTCCCCTCGCCTTCGTCAAGACTCAGGCTCGGGTCGGCCCTCCTTCCGGTCCACCCCTTCGGGTGCTTCTCCCTCGTCAGGGATTTCCAAGGGTCACAAGGGTCGTCGTCCTTCGGCCCGGCCTCCAACCCGCCTGACGCACCGGAATTGGCAGTATTGCCGGTTTTCATCATCCCCCTTGTCAAGGGGATGGCGCCGGAGGCGGAGGGGGATGGACCACCGCGGTCGCGTTGCGAAGGGGCGACGCCTCGGGTAATCGGCGACCCGGCCGATGGGCATAGGGCGGTCCGGCAACGAGGCGAACAGCCGAGCCCGGAGGGAGACCGACCATAGCCCGCGCTTCAGCGAGGGCGAGGGGAACGCCCAACTTAATTTATCAAATCAAAAAGAATCATTTTTATGCAAGCACCACAACTTTTATCCAAGCCCCGCTACTCCATCCTCGACGGCCTGCGCGGCGTGGCCGCGGTCATGGTGGTGATCTTCCACGTTTTCGAGGCGCATGCCCGTGGCCATTTTGACCAGATCGTAAACCACGGATACCTGGCGGTCGATTTCTTCTTTGTCCTCTCCGGCTTCGTGGTCGCCTATGCCTACGACGACCGCTTCGTCTCCATGGGCGTCATGGGTTTTTTCAAGCGGCGGCTGGTCAGACTCCATCCCATGGTCATCATGGGCTCGGTCGTCGGCGCGGCGCTCTTTTACTTTGGAGACTCGGTGGTGTGGCCGGACATCCACAAGGTGCCGGCGTGGAAGATGCTCGGGATGACGCTGATCGGTTTTACCATGGTGCCGGTGCCGGTCTCAATGGACATACGCGGCTGGCGGGAGCTGTACCCCATCAACGGACCGGCCTGGACCCTGATGCTTGAGTATATCGCAAACCTTTTGTACGGGCTTGTCATAAGGCACTTGCCCAAGTGGGCGCTGGGGGCGCTGGTGTCCGCCGCGGGATGCGCGCTTGTCAACCTTGCGGTGTTCGGCCCCCACGGCGACGTGGTGGGCGGCTGGTCCATGACGGGGGAGCAGCTGAACATCGGGTTCACGCGGCTCGTGTATCCGTTCTTTGCCGGCCTGCTGCTTTTCCGCATGGTAAAGCTGATAAAAATCAAACACGCCTTTTGGCTGTGCAGCCTGCTCATCGTGACGGTCTTTTGTGTGCCGCGTATCGGCGGCGCCCATCATCCCTGGATGAACGGCCTGTACGAGTCGTTTTGCATAATCTTCATTTTTCCGCTTATCGTGTTTCTGGGGGCAAGCGGCACGCATGAAGGGAAATACGCCTCACGCGCGTGCAAGTTCCTGGGCGACATCTCGTATCCGATTTACATCACGCACTATCCGATAATTTACTGGTACACCGGGTGGGTCGCCGACAAAAAACTTTCCTTCGGCCAGGCATATCCCGTCGGGCTGCTCGTAGTAGTATCCAGTATCATTCTCGCATATTTGTGCTTCGGGTTTTATGACGTGCCGGTGCGGCGGTGGTTGGGGAAAAAGGTATTATTAAAAAATGAATAAAATAATTTTTATTGCGGGGGAGGTCTACCCCTTCGGGTACTTCCAAGGGTCGTCCCCCCGGGGTGCAGCTTCCGCCGCCTCCTTGACAAGAAATAGAATCAAAAAGGCGGCGGCGATCCGCACACGCACCCCTCTTTGGCGCCGGTGCCCCCGTGATTCGCAGGCACGCTTAGTGGCCGGCGAGACGAAGGTGGCAGCGCGAGCTTTACACGGTGGAGAAAGGCAAGTATTATAGCAATTTCGGAAAGATGTTAAGGCTTTTACAAATGCAATAATTGACCTATTACGGCGCGTCAGGCAGGACTGGAGGCGGCCAGGGGGAAACGCGAAGCGGTGCCCCCACCAAATGAGACTTGTTATGAGTAATCAAATATCATTCCTAAAACCCGAACACCTCGCCCCGATCCGAAACCTCACCCTTCGGACCAAGGCGATCGTCGAGGGAACCATCGCGGGACTTCACAAAAGTCCCTATCACGGGTTTTCCGCGCAGTTTCTCGAATACCGGCCCTACCTGCCGGGCGAGGCGGCGCGCCGCATTGACTGGCGCAAATACGCGAAGACCGGCCGGTCCGTGGTGCGGCTGTACGAGGACGAGACCAACCTGTTCGCGTGGCTGCTTCTTGACAAAAGCGCCTCGATGACGTTCAATTCCACCGCGGCGATGAGCAAATTCGAATATGCCCGGACGCTGGCCGCGTCGCTTTCGTGGATCCTCGTCCGCCAGCGCGACGCGGTGGGGCTGTACGCCTTCGACAGCGGCGAACACGTGATGCTGCCGCCGCGCTCCACCAACACCCAGCTCAAGGCCATACTCACGCGCCTCGAAACCATGGCGCCCGGCGGGACCACCGCCATTGCACGGTCGCTGTCGCGGCTCGCGGAGACGATCCGCAAGCGCGGGCTGTGCATCGTCATCTCGGACCTGCTCGACGAGCCGACGGCGATCATCACGGCACTGCGGCATCTGCGGTTCAAGCGCCAGGACGTGATGGTGCTGTGGGTGCTCGACCCGCTCGAGCGCGCGTTTTCCGCCGCCGGCGGCCTTGACGTACGCGACCTTGAGACGGGCGCCGGCGTCGCGGTGGACGGCCTCACCGCGTCGGAATATTTTTCCCGGGGCATGCTCGGCCACCAAAAGGCGATCGAGGACGCGTGCCGGTCGCTGAGGATCGGGTTTGAGCCCGTGGTCACCAGTGAACCGTTCCAGAAGGCGCTGTTGCGCGTCTTGGCAAAACGGAGGCGGCTGTTTTGAGCGGAATATCCTTTGTCCATCCGGAATTTCTCTGGGCGCTTTCCGGCCTGGCCATCCCGGTCATTGTCCATTTCCTCAACCGCAAGCGATCACGGCGGCTCGAATTCTCCACGATCAGGTTTTTTTCAGCCGGAGCCGTTTCCACCAGCAGGATGCGGCGGATCAAGCGGCTTCTTCTGCTGCTCGTGCGCATGGCGGCGATAGCCGCGGTGGTGGTCATCTTCAGCGGGCCCTATAGTGCAAAAGACCCCTTCATGGTCCTTTCGAATCCCGGCGCGTCGGTGTACGCCTTTGTTGATCCCACCATGAGCATGGACTACCGCGACGCGGGAATGCCCCTGTGGAAGAAAAGCTTTTTCCTGTGCGATACGCTTTCCCAATACCTGCCCGCGGCGGCGAAGCGGTATTTATACAACGAAGGACGGTCCGAATTCGTACAGGTAAAGTCATTCGGCGCGCCCCCCGAACCGTTTGTCAGGCACGGCCCGGCGGACATTGACAAAATGGCGTTCGCGCTCCCCGGTTCGACCGGGCGCGGGGCCGGCATGGCCGCGCTTGCGGTGTTGTCTGATTTTCAGCAGAACATCGGCGGGCCGCTTGACACCATGCTTGTCCGCGTTTCTTTGCCCGTGCTTCTCGTGAGCGTCGCCCCTTCGGAGCCCCGGAACTGCGGCATTCGGGACGTGTCGCTCTCGGCGGCCAACCGGTCCGTGATAACGGTGCGCGTCGCCTGCCAGGGGAGAAATCTTGACAGTGCGGGAATATCGGTTTCCGCCGGCGGCATGCGCTGCGGCCGCGCCGCGGTGAGCGCCGGTCCCGGCCGGGCCGAAAACGTGCCCGTGACCGTCACCGCCGATTTGCAAAACCCGCTCGGCACGGTCACGCTCGACTGCGACGACCCGTTCCCGGCCGACAATGCATGGTATTTTGTGCGCGGCGGGGGCGGCGCCCTGCGCGTGCTCGTGGTGGGCGAGCCGGACGAATGCTTTCCCGTCGCCGCCGCGTTCAATTCGCTGGGCGCGTCGCAATGGGCGGCCAAGAGCCGGCAGGCCCATATCGTATCGTACGACGACATCGATTCCGCGGCGCTCGTGGTGCTTTGCGGGGTGAGGCAGCTGTCGCCGCCGCTTGCCATCCTGCTGCACAACCGGTCGTTCGGCCAGAAGGCGATCCTGTTTTCGCCGGCGACCGACAGCGCATACGCAAATGTAAACGGGACGATCCTTCCGGTGCGCGATCCCGCGTCATGCGCCGTGGTTTATGACCCAAAGCCGCACGCCGTTGTCCTGCCCGACACGGTGTCCCAGTTGTTTTCCGGGTTCAAGCGCCTCAAGGACGCGGACGCGGCGGTGTCCCGCTACTGCACCGGGCTGCCGGGCGGCGCGCTGCTGCGTCTTGACAACGGCAAGCCCTTTGCGACCCACCTCGTCGACTCCATGGGGAATTCCTGGGTGATGGCCGCGGCGCCGCTCGGCATGGCGCGCGAGGCGAGGCCCGGCGGAGCCCTGTTCGAAACCGGGCTGTACGTGCCGCTGCTTGACAGGCTGGCAAAGTTCGCGCTGTCGGCGATCCAGAAGGGACAGCAGTCATGGGTCGCGGGCGTTCCCGCGAAAAACCCCTTTTTCGGCGCCAAGCGCGGCGCGCTCGTGTTCGACGCCGCCGGAAAACTCATTTCGCGTTGGTCAAGCCAGCCGCTCGTTGCGTTTTCGTCGCCCGGCCATTACCGCATCCAGCCCGACGGCCAGCCGTCGTTCTGGGTGGCGGTTGAAATGGACACCGCAGAGGCAGACTTCACGTACAGGGCGCCCGTCATCCCCGCTTCAAAAGCCGCGTCGGTAAAATTCCTCTCTTCCCGGCAGTTCGGGGCGTTTGTAAAATCCAGACGGTCTGGTTCTTATTCACAATGGGTCTGGATTGTTCTGGGCTTGCTTCTTCTCGCAGAGGTGTTTTTGTGGGAGAAGAAACGAATGCCTTCAAGTTTGCAAAAATAAAAGTATCTGGTGGGGGAGGGCTCCCCCTCGCTTTGGCCCGGTCGCTCCTCGTTTTTACCTTTTGTTTCCCATCCGCAATTATGTGCGACCGGTCCTCCGCTGCCCCCTCCTGGGTGCAGCCGGGAACCATCCGCTGCAAGCCCGAACCTGCCGCTGGGCGCGCCCTTGTAGCCCTTGATTACCATGGCATTCCATGTGATTGTAATTCATCACGCCCATTTCACAAAAACAAATAGTACCATAAAACTCATCAGGGGAAACTTTTCCCTCATAGATCATTTATTTTTTATATTGAAATCATGAACAAAGCCAATCATCCATATCTTGAACTACTGTATTCCAGGACCCCTATAATTTTCGACGGAGCCATGGGAACACAGATTCAGGAACTCGGGGTCAGGCCTTCCGATTTCCGCGACCACGAAGGATGCAATGAGATCCTCAATGTGTCGCGGCCCGATCTCATCACCAGGATCCACACCAACTACCTGCGGTCAGGCGCGCATGTCATCGAGACCAACACCTTTGGCGCGAACCGCGCAAAGCTCATGGAATACGGGCTCGACGGCTCGGTCGCGGAAATCAACAAAACGGCCGCGCAGCTCGGCAGGGCCGCGGTTGCGGAGGCGTGCTGCAACCATGCCTGTTTCGTGTGCGGCACCATGGGACCCACCGGCATTCTCTCGTCTCAAAGCGCGGGCCGGAAGAAATTCGATTTCAACGGGACCGCTGCGCTGTTCCGCGAGCAGGCCACGGCGCTGCTCGACGGCGGGGCGGACCTCCTGCTCCTCGAGACCATGCATGACCTTCTCGAGCTGCGCGCCGCGGTTTCCGGGATCAGGGGTCTTCTTGACGAACGCGCAATTACTATTCCGCTCCAGGCGCATGCGAGCATGGACGCGGCCGGCCGCATGCTTCTGGGCTCGGACCTCATCGCGTTTCTTGCCGCGGCCGCGGGCATGGGCGTCGACGTTGTCGGCCTTAACTGCAACACCGGGCCGCATGAGATGAAACGCCACGTGGAGGAACTGCTGGGTCTGTCGCCGCTGCCGGTGTGCATGATGCCGAACGCGGGCATGCCGAAAAACGTAAACGGCAAGGCCGTATATGACATGGGGCCCGACGAGTTCTGCAACACGATCGTTCCGCTTGTCTCGGAGAGGGGGCTCAATGTCACGGGAGGGTGCTGCGGCACGACGCCGGCGCACATCACCGCGCTTGCGAAGGCGCTTGACGGAAAGAAGGCCGCCCGGCGCACCATAACGCCGAAAACGTTTTGCGGGTCCGGCATTTCGGGAAAAGACCTTGAAACGGAAAAAAAACCTTTTATCATCGGCGAACGGCTCAACACCCAGGGCTCCAAAAAGACAAAGGAGCTTGTTCTTGCAAAAAATTACGACGAGCTGTATCAGGTGGCGCTGGGCCAGGCCCAAATGGGGAGCAGCATTCTTGACTTGTGCGTGGCGGTGAGCGAAGCCGACAACGAAAAAGAGACCATGGCGGCGCTCGTTTCGTTTTTGTCCGAGCGCGTGGCGCTGCCCTTTTCCATCGACTCAACCGATCCCGCGGTCATCGAGGCGGCGCTCAAGGCCTGCCCCGGGGCCGCGCTTGTCAATTCGATCAACCTCGAGGCGGGCGGCAAGCGCGCCCGCGCGATCCTGCGGCATGCCAAACAATTCGGCTGCCCAGTCATCGCGCTCACCATCGATGATGACGGAATGGCAAAGACCGTCGAGAAAAAAATGGAAATCGCCCGCCGGCTCCGCGACCTTGCCTGCGGCCAGTTCAATCTGCCGGAGCATTTTTTATACATAGACCCGCTCACCTTCACACTCGCCGCCGGGGACGCCGAAGGCGCAAACGCGGCGAAGGCGAGCCTCGAGGCGCTTGCCCGGATAAAAACGGAAATGCCGGGCGTGCGCACGGTCATGGGCGTGAGCAACGTTTCGTACGGCCTTTCGCCCGCGTCGCGCAGGGTGCTCAACAACGTCATGCTCAATCACGCGGCCGAGGCCGGGCTCGACGCGGCGATATTCAATCCGCTGCATCTTGACAGAATAGATACCTATGCCCCGGCGGTCCGCGAAAAGGCCGAGGCCCTGCTGTTCAACCGCGCGCCGCAGGCGCTGGCCGATTTTATTACCGTGTTTGACGATAAAAAAAGCGGCGGCGCCGGTATGAGCCGCGAAGCGGAAAAAACCGCGCTTTCGCCTGAGGAGCAGCTCCGCAACAAGGTGATCAACCGGGACCGCCGCGACCTGGCGCCGTTAATAAACGGTTTGCTGGAAAAACACGAGCCGCAGCGCATCCTCGACGAGATTCTGCTGCCCGCCATGGCCATGGTCGGCGAGAAAATGGACAAAGGGGAAATGATCCTGTCGTTTGTGCTGCAGGCCGCCGAGGTCATGAGGGAGGCGCTTTCCATCCTTGAGCCGCGCCTTGCGTCGAAAAACATGGCGCGGCGGGGGAAAATCGTGCTTGCCACGGTGTACGGCGACGTTCACGACATCGGGAAGAACCTGGTCGCCACGATCCTCAGGAACCAGGGATACAACGTGGTCGATCTCGGCAAACAGGTGCCTTCCCCGGACATCGTCGCCGCGGTGAAGCGCGAAAAGCCCGACGCCGTGGGCCTTTCCGCGCTGCTGGTCTTCACCAGCCGCGAAATGGCCGCGTGCGTGGCGGCGCTTGACAGGGAAGGAATAAGCGTGCCCGTGCTCATCGGCGGCGCTGCCGTGAACAGGGACTTTGCCTCGCGCATTTCGCGTCTGGAAAGCGGCGGCGCCTACGCGGGCGGCGTGCATTACGCAAAGGACGCGTTCGAGGCGTCGAAGATCCTTGAGGGGATAAAGAAGCCCCAGGCTTTTATGGAGAAAAAGGCGGAGCATCCGGCGGCCGGCCGGCCGCCTATAGAAGCAAAAACGCAGAAGCCGGAGCAGCCGCCGTATCCCGAAATGGTGACGCCCCAGTTCTACGGCACAAGTCAGGTGTTGAGGTGGGATGTGAAGTCGCTCTTGTCAACAATCGACACCAAACGCCTGTTCAAAGGGTATTTCGGCGGCGGCAATCTGGATAAAGAGGCCTTTAAAACAGCTTGCGAAAAGGAATTTCAACCGGCGTATGACCAGATTACACGGCTTATCAGCACGGAAAACCTTGTCGATGCTGCGGGGCTGTACGGGATTTTTCCGGCATATACTGACGATGACAAACTGGTAATCCTTGACCCCGGCGACTATTCCTCGCACCGTGCCGAATTTATTCTGCCAAGGGTCGAACGCAAAAAAAACCGTTCCATCGCGGATTACTTCCGGCCCGAAGGCGACGTGATTGCCGTGCAGATCGTCACCATGGGCAAGGCCATTGACGAAAAATGCAGCGCCTTTCTTAAAAACGAAAACAAGTACGCCCTCGGGTTTTATCTCAACGGCCTGGCCAATTATCTCACCGAACTTCTTGCCGATAAAGTCACGGCGGAGATCCGGCGCGCGTTTCTGATTCCCGCCGACCGCGGCAGGAGGTACAGCTTCGGGTATCCGGGACTTCCGGGCGTGGAGGAGCAGGTGAAACTGTTCGAGCTCCTCGGCGTTGAGGAACGGCTCGGCGTGTCGCTGACTTCCGGCTTCCAGATGGTGCCCGAACATTCGACCATGGGAATTTTCGTGCACCATCCCGAGGCGGAGTATCTTTGATATTCCGATTTTGTCGGCCGGAAAACCGTGGCAGGATATTTTTACCCCGCCTATTGCTTTACAAAAACGAACACGACCGTGGTGCCGGTGGAGTCGTACGCAAACGAGGTCGGTCGGTTGGGGTTCCCCGGCTCGTTTGCCGCATAGGTAAGCGTGTCGCTCGAGACTTTGTAGATGCCCAGACTTGTTTTTCCCACGTAGGCCGTATTTGCGCATTGCGTGATCACCACGTCCATTGTTTTCGGATTCGAAGCGGCATTGATCGAAAAGGTGCCCGCGTACCCGATGATCAAACCAAGTGAAAAAGAAAAATTATTGCCCGTGAAAACCGCGGTAAAGGTGTTTGTATCCCCAAGGGTATGGCCTTTCCATGTGCCTTCGAGCGAGGTGGCCGTCGGACCCGGACCGGTGGGGCCGGAGGAGGTGGAACTGGAACAGTTCAAAATTGCGGTAGATAGACAAATGGTAACCAGACAGGCAAATAAGCATGAAATGAATGAACGCATAATGGGCACTCCCTGATGAAGTTTTATTCCGTCAATTATCTCTTTTCAATCTGCGTGAAAACTTTACGCCGGCTCCATGCTAATCATAATCCTACAGTTCCGCCGGCAAAAATTCAATCATGGCTTTCCGCCCAACTCTTCAATTTCATGAACCCTTCACCGGCTTTTAGCGACTATTGTTTTGTTAAGCGACAAAGGCGTGTTCCATAATCCCTTGCCGTTATCCTCGGCGGGCGGCCGATGAAAAACCTTCTTCATTCATTCTGCGCCATTCTTGTCCTTGCATTACTCGGTTCCGTTTTTGCATCCACCTATCCATCGGTAAATAAAAGTACCGGGCATTCCATCGCCAAAACCACGGCCACGGGCCTTTCCAAATCAGCAGCCTCCGACACGATCATGAATGTCCAGGATTTCATGTACGACGGCAGTGATTCGCTGGCCGAAGTTTTCACCTACCGTTACGACCAGAAGCTCCGTCCGTTTGCGCGGACCGGCTATACCATGTTTGACAGGTTTGAGTACGACAAGCGCGACATGCCGGTGGTAACCTGCATCGTGGGCGGCACTCTGCTGGAATGGTTCACCACGGCCTACGACACCCAGAGCCATTGGTTGACAAGAGATACTTATCATTATTGCCCGACCTCGACATACGGTTCAAATCCGGCATATTCAAGTTTTATGTATGATTCCCTGACGGGCAGGATCGCCAGGGAAGACGTCTGCGACGGCATCGGGTGGGTGATGTATTCGCTCACCTATTCCTACGACCGGTTCGGCAGGCTCGTCAAAGTATATGCGCCGGGCGTGGTGCGCACCGAGCTTGTCTACGGCCCTGTTCCCAAACCGGCGCCGGTGACGGTTGCGACCATGCAGGGTGATTGGCGCACCGGTTCGATGGATTACGGTTGCTCCACGATCCGGTTGGAGGGATATTCAAGCGATTATACGTTTGTTGGAGATTCGTTTTTTTGCAGAAGGTATTGTTTTACCGACGCGATAAACCCCTCGGACACCTGCAGCACGACATTTGAGTGGACGTTGTATATCAGGGGAGCTTTCAGCATCAACCAGGACAGCATTGTTTTTATCGGGCTCTATACCGACAGCAATTTCGTTATAAGAACCGGCGGCTGCGCTTACGGACCCAGGCAGTGGGGAACCTGGAACCAGACCTATCTTTACCAATTGAGCGGAACGACCATGATCCTGTTTGATCATTCGTTCGGTTATCTGCCCGAGCCAACCCCGGTCATCTGGATGAATAAAACAGTCTCAACCGCTTCCAGGCCTGCGGCCTTGTCAAGTCCCCGGCCCGCAGCCGCCCGCATTATTGAAACGGCGTATTACACCGCAAGCGGCCGCAGGCTTTCCCTCACGCCGGCGCAGCTTCGTTCCCATCCCGGAATCGTCATCACGGCGCAGCGCTTGGCTGACGGCAAAGTTGAGGTCAAAAGAGGATTCGGCAAATTCAGATAAGGGAAATTCACCGAGAATAAAAACGCCCTCGGGTGAGGGCGTTTTTATCATACCACTATTTGTCAATTAAAAAACATCCAATATATCACGGATATTCCAGCACGCTCGACGACGCCACGCCGCCCACGCCGTTGATGACGTGCGTGATCTCCCCGCCGCCCAGTTTCTCCGTCACCAGGTGGTGCATCTTGACGCCGGGAGCGTTCGCGGGAACTTCAAACGCGTTGGTGGAGACCACGTCGTTCCTGAAAACGGAGTACACGCCGAGGCCCCAGGCCTCGTGGGTCAAGACGCCGTCGGAAACCTTGTACGACGGAAAACCGAGAATGCCGTTGCCCTCCGACCAGCTGGCGTTGTCCGGCGGGTCGTAAGGCATTTCCGATTGGTAAAAGAACGTGCGGCCGTTGTTGCCGTTCCACCAGGTCTGAAAGGCCTGCGTGTGCTCCACGAACAGGCCGTACACGGTCACGTTGTTGCCGTTCACGATAAGGCCGTTTGCGTTTTTATTCGAGTTCCAGCCCGCGCCCGTGCCGTGGTCGGCGCGCCACAGCCAGGTATGGTCGTAGATCACGTCGTTGCTGTTGATCATGACAAAGCAGGTCGCCAGACCGTTGTACTGGCCGCCCACCCTGCAGAAAATGTCATACAGGCATGTCGGATTTTTGGAATGGTCAACGGTTGAACCGGAGTCGCCGATTTCCAGCAGCACGGGCGCGTTCTGCATGCAGCCTTCGAGCAGGAAGCCCCCGACCTTCACGCCGTCGACGTCGGACACCTTCAGGGCGACGTTCCCGTTGGTCGGGACAAGCGTGGGATAGCCGATGCCCAAAACGATGGTGCCGGGCCGCGTGACCAGGACCGTGCTTTCCAGGTTGTAGTGTCCGGGCGTGAACAACAGGTTTTTCCCCTGGCTCAAGGCGGCGTTGATGCTCGCGGCGTTGTCGGAGGTCTTCGTGATGTAGAACAGGTCGATCGGAAGCCGCGTGCCGGGAGTCGCGCCGTTTGCCCACGAGACTCCCGCGGTGCTGTCGCGCCTGAGATCGGGGACGATAACGGAATAATTATTGCTTTTGTCAATTACGAGGAACGGCTTTTCCGCGATGAGCGGGGTCTTTGCCACCACCGTGCGGTTGACGCCCGACGAGGCGGGCGCGCCCGTGACGCCCACGAACACCATGTTCCAGTTGCCGCCGCTCCAGGTGCCGTACGCATCGTTTCTCGAAAAGTACTGCTGCTGCGACCCCGAGCTTATCGTGCCGTCAACCTTGCTGTCCGCGAAAAAACCGCCGCTCGACCATCCGCCGTCGTCGAGCGCCACGTCGCCCTTGATGTGCATGCGGCGCACCGGCGCGCCCTGCGAGGCCGCCCAGCGGTTCAAACCGCTCGTGGGGGTCACGCAGATGCCCGCGCACGCCCGCCAGAACGTGCACGTGGCGTTGCCGCCCATCCAGTCGGCCTCGGAATGCACCTGTCCCGTTATCTGCACGCTGTCCGGGCTGGTGCCGAGGCCCAGCACCTCGGTGTAGAAGCCGACGTTGACATCAAGGGAATACGACCCGGGCTTGAACAGCAGCGCGTACCGGTTCCCGCCGAACTGCGCGGCCAGCTGCGGGTCGTTGATCGCCGAAAGCTGGCTCTGCATGGCCGCCATGTCCTGCGACGGGTCGAAGATATACACGTTCGGTCCGAAATCCGGCGATGTTGCCGCCTGGCTCAGCGTGATATTCTTTGTGCCGGTGAGAACGGTCAGCTGCTCCATGTACGATGCATACCCGGACTTTGTGGCCTGGAGCCAGTCGGACGCGGCGGTCTTTTGCAGCGGCCCGCGTGAAGATCCCGGATCCGGATCAAAAACCATTGTTTCCGACAAAGGGTTGATCTTGCAGGTGACAGCTTGTTCGCCGGATTGCAGCCGCATCAGGACCATGGACCGCCCGAGGTCCCTGAGACTGAAGGGAACCTTTGTCGTTCCCCGCGCAAGATATCCATTATACGCCGTCGCCAGGAGTGCGCCGCGTGCGTCAAAAAGCGTTATCTTTACAAATGCGGGTGAGGCGAGGTTGAAAATAAACGAATTGTTTCGATAGAAAACTCCTTGGGCGCCTGCGTGATCGGGCCGCGGGGTTGCAACGGAAACGGCGCCTAAAAGCGAGTACGCTCCGTTCGCGTCGGTGGTGTCTGAAAGGCGCGAGGCGATCAGGTTGACAATGACGCCCTGCAGCGGTTGGCCCGCGCTATTGGTGACCGTACCGGATAGGGAAATGACCTGGCTGGAAGCAATCGAAGCAATTGATAAAAGCATGATCAACGGAAACTTCGTCATAAACAACTCCAGTGCCCCCCATTTCGGTTCTCTCCCCCCCCCCCCCCGGATCATTTCAGTAATAATTTGGCTGAAAGATTCATCCAAAATCAATATGCCGGTCAATATTCATAATATAAGATAAAAATGTGCAAATGAAACATGTTTTTTAAGAATTTACTTTAAAAAATGCGAACAAAGTAATTCGTAACTACTTGTAAAATAGGTAGTTAAAATTCTAAAAACATTGCGAATATAATTATTTTGCGAACATGAATGGCCCGGATTTTCTCAATTTCACCCATGCGGCAGGGGGTGCCGTGCCGATATATGGGGGTAGGGAAAGCCAACTTGACAAATAATTATAAATTCTTGACAAAAAGAACTTTGCATGGTACAATTATTACAGGTGCGACGAACTTCAGCGGAGCGGCAAACGCTCGGGAAGGGAGGCAATCAGGGTTGCATGAAGAAGTGCTCATGTAATCCATGCAACATCATGTGGATGGAGAAGGCCTCCGTAGTGAAAGGAGGTTTCTTATGGAACGGGTTAAAAAAAGCAACAACGGGTTCACAATGGTGGAACTGATGGTGGTCATCGCGGTGATAGGAATTCTGTCGTCAGTGGCGATTCCCAAATTTCTCGATGCCTCGCAAAAGGCGAAAGCGACGGAATTTCCCACCCAATTGACGGCGATTTATACCGGGGAGTTGGCGTATATCACGGAGCAGAGCACGTATGCGTCCACATTTGCAAACCTGAAGGATCAGGCGGGCGTTGACGTTGCCTCGTCAACGACCTGGTTTACGTATAGCCTTTCGGTGTCGGGCAGCACCGCATTTACGGGTACGGCGAGCGTCAACAGCCCCGGCTTTGGACAGGTCACCACCAGCGACTTTGCCACCATTGATCAGACAAATTCGAAATTCTGCACCTCTGCATTGCAGAGGTATTGTCCAAGCTGGAAGTAGCGAATCTTGGAAAAGGGTCTTTGATAAAAATAGCGGGATCACGTCAATCACAAGGCGATGCGGTGAAAAGGCCTGGGGTAGCGGGGCCTTTTTTATTGCTTTTTGAGAATCAAGCAAGCCGCGCGGTGTCGGCATAATGACAGGACGTATTGAACATTATTCCCTTTGATCCATGTCCCTGCACATAGCATATTCTTGCCATGGTAACGGCGACGCGTGCCGATCCAAAAACAAAATGGAGGATGCCATGATGTACGGTCAACCGGCGGACAAGGAACGCGCCTACGGATATCCTGCCGAGCAGGTTCCGATTGACAGAGAAATAATGTTTTCGAACCACAAGGGCGAATACAAGAAGGGGATCGAAAAGCGCCAGACAAAACTGCTCGGGAAGATGTCGTTCATCAAACCCTTCATGGCGCAGGATGAGAAGATATTGCTCATCACCACGGGATGCTCTCCGATGTCGGTGCTCGACCATCTGCTGACCGGATACCTCGTGTATTATCTCAAACAGTCCCTGTTCGTGTTCACGAACAAAAGAATTTTCCATGTGCCGACATCAAGAAATTACACGTATAAGAATTCCATCGCCCGAATCCAGCCCGCGGACTGCAAAGAGATTAAAATGAGCATGGGAACGCTTGCCGTCACCTTTCAAAACGGAAAAAAGGAAAGGTTCCATTACATTGCTGGACCGGAACGGAAAAAAATCAGCGCCATCCTCCCCGCCATTTCACAGACGGGAATGCCCGGTCAGACCGGCGGAAAGGAGCATCTCTGCCCGCGCTGCGGCACGGAACTTGTCAATGACGAATACCTCTGTCCCAAATGCCGGCTCGAATTCAAGACCAGGGCCGATGCGAGAAGAAACGCCGTTTTGTTTCCGGGCGGCGGATATTTTTATACCGGCCATCCCTGGCTTGGCATCAACTACGGGATCGTCGAACTGATCTCCATTGGCCTGATCATAACGTTTTGGATTGACGCTGCAAAGGGAGTGAAGGGTTCTGTTGAAGCGCTGGCAGTATTGTTGGTCATACTGGCCTTTGTAAAACTGATATCGGTATTTCATTCCAATCAGTTCATCAGCGAGTATATCCCGAAAGAGAAGAAGGTGGTAGCGAACTTTTAGGAATCCTGTTTTTAATTTGAGTCGATACTCGGCAAGGGCGTTCGCGAGGACGCCTTTTTTGCCCCGATCAAATTATCGTCCCAAAATGGTTTTTTGGATGGCAACCATCATCACGATGCTCATAGCTTCCAACCTGTCTTGGTATAGCGTATTTTTCCCATAGCATGGTCACCATCACTATTTCTCTCAACGACGCCAACCAGCGCCTCGACCGTTTTCTCCGCAGGCGCCTCAGTTTGCGCACGCTTTCGGACATCTACCGCATGATCCGCACCGGGTTTGCGCGGGTGAACGGGAAAAAGGTAAAGGAAAACTACCGCCTGCGGCAGGGCGACACGATCGAATTGCGCATGGACGAAGCAGAGCTTTCGCCGGAAAAACAGGAAAACCAACAGGCGCTCGCGGACCTTTCCAGGACGGAATTTTACCGGCGCAATCTGAAAATCGTTTTTGAAGATGACGGGCTTATCGCATGCGACAAGCCGCCGCACCTTGTGGTGCATCCGGGGACCGGCCACGACGGCCACGCCACGCTCATCGACCTTGTCAAAAGCTACATGCTTGCAAAGGGAAAGCGTGATGCGGACCCGGTGCTCGTGCACCGGCTCGACCGTGACACTTCGGGAATCATTCTTGTCGCCAAGAACAAGGCCGTGGTGAGAAAGCTCCATGATCTGCTGCGCGGCCGAGCGCTCATCAAGAAATACCTGGCAATATGCCATAACGGCCCGCCGCAACAGCAGGGCTTTGTCGAGGCCGACCTGGTGAAAACGCTCGAGCGCAACCAGGGCACCAAGATGAGGGTCGGTGAAAAGGGCCTTTATTCAAGAACCGAATACAAGGTCGCGAAAAGGGGGCAGGGCCTTTCCAAACTCGAGCTGACCATTGTCACCGGCCGCACGCACCAGATCCGCGTGCACATGGCGCACATCGGGTGCCCGGTCGTGGGCGACGTGCGTTACGGCGATCCCGCCGCGGACGCCGACGTTTTCAGGCGCACCGGCGCGCCCAGGCGGCTGTACCTCCATGCCGGCATCATCTCCTTTGTCCACCCCGCAGACGGAAAACGGCTCACCCTGACCGTTCCCGAGCCTGAAGAATTCTCCGCCATCATGAAATCAGCCCACTGCTAAAACTTTTTGACTTTTTGGTTGAACGGTAAATTGTTGGAGTGGTAAAATTATAGTTACCATTGGGTGTGATCCTTTTGCTTGTTGAAGAATACGGATGTCATTCCCGCGAAAGCGGGTATATTCTTATGTTAAGATGGGCTCCCGCTTTCGCGGGAGTGACAATACGGGGGAGTTTTATTTCCTGCTCGTAAGTTTGATTTTGTTTTTTATCGCCGCGAAGCGGCATGCCGCTGAGGATGCGTTGCGAAGGGGCGACGCCTCGCGAGCGTAATGCGAGCGAACTCGCGCGCCCCTTTGCTGGAGGGGGTGCGGGTGCAGATCACCGCCGCCTCCGCGATATCATTTTTTCAATAAGGGAGGCGGCGGAAGCTGCACCCCAGGGGGAAACGCGGAGCGGTGCCCCCACCCGTATATTTATTAAAAATAAAAAACAATTATGGCCATTCCCGACACCCCACGCTCATTAAAAAGCTCTCTTGACAAGGGGAAGCTCAAGATCCACAACCTGCTTCCCTCGCTCGAGCGCACGTACCTGCCCATCGGGTCGATTATCGGCAAGTACCGCATCATCGAGGAGATCGACCGGGGCGGAATGGCCGTGGTGTACAAGGCGCTGCAGCTCGACCTCGACCGCGAGGTGGCGCTCAAGGTGCTGCCCGCCAACATCACCATCAACCGGAACTTCGTTGAGCGGTTCCTGTCCGAGGCGCACGCGGTGGCGAAGCTGAACCATCCCTACATCGTGAATATCCACGAGGTGGCGGTCGAGAACAACGTGTACTATCTCGCCATGGACTACATCCCGGGCGTCAACCTCTATTACCACCTCAACTACCAGAAACCCAAGCTCATCGAGGTGCTCGAGATCACTGCCAAGCTCGCGGACGCGCTCGGCTACGCGCACCGGCAGAAGATCGTGCACCGAGACCTCAAGCTCAACAACGTGATCATGAAGGACAACGTCACGCCCGTGCTCATCGATTTCGGGCTCGCCAAGGCGCTCGAAAGCGAGGAGGGGACCGCCACCAAGACCGGCGAGATCATGGGCTCGCCCGCCTACATGGCGCCCGAGCGGCTGTTCGGCAAGGGCGCCGACGCGCGCAGCGACGTGTGCAGCCTGGGCATCATGCTGTACGAGATGTTGACATTCAAGAATCCCTACCTCGACCCGCGCAGCATCCATCAGACCACCATGAACGTGATCGACGCCAGCCCCATCCCGCCCCGCAAGCTCGTGATGTGGCTGCCGCCCGAAATCGAGGCCATCACGCTCAAGGCGATGCACAAGGACCCGGACAAGCGGTACCAGACCATGGAGGAGTTCGCCGAGGACATCAGGCGTTACCAGAAGGGCGAACCCGTGCTCGCCAACCCGCCGTCGCTGTGGTCAAGGCTGCGGCATTTTGTCCGCAAGCGGTGGCCGTTCATCGCCATGTTCTTCCTGTGCGTCGTGTTCGCCGGCATCTTTTCGTATTTCAGGTATGCGCAGTCGAAAAGGGAGCGGCCCTACTGGCAGCTCACGTACCAGAAACACTTTGCCGGCCTCGCCATCGGCGACGAGTGGTCGCAGTATCCGGGCGTGTCCGAGAAGAACGAGGGTTGGTCGGCGAAAAACGGCGAGCTCTTCTCGCCGTCGGGCGCGTCGTTCATCAGGCTCGACCGCCGCATCACCCGCGACGAGCGCGTGGAGTTCGACATCCGGGGCGTGGGGAACAATTTCTTCAATGCCGGGTTCTTTCTGTACGGATCGCGGCCGGACTCCGGATACGGGTTCCACCTGTTCAGGGGCCCGGACGCCGAATGCGGCATCTCGTTTCCGGGCAGCACCCATCTTTTTTCCGATTACAACCCGCTCGACCTCGTGCCGGCAAGGCATTTCCATGTGGTGGTGGAATGCAAGGAGAACGTGATCACCTTCAGGGTGAACGACCTGCTTGTCGGGAAGATATGCGACTTTTTCCCGCCGCTCGGCGCCGACCACCAGGCCATGGGCTTTTTCGTGAACGGCAGCAGGTGCGCCATTGACAACATGAAAATCTACCAGTACGCCATTCCCATGATGCCGAACGCCACGCTCATCGCAGACCGGTTCGCCAAGCACGGCGCCATAGAGACCGCGATCGAGGAATACCAGGAAATGCTCACCGATTTTTCTTCCGAGCCCATCACGCAGGACATTCAGCTCAGGATCGCCGAATGTTACATCAGGCTGGGCAAGTACGACAAGGCGCAGGCCGCGCTTTCGAGCCCGGAGCTTGCAAAAGCCGACGAGCAGATGCGCCTTAGGGCGCTTTATCTCAAGGGCCTCATCCAGGGCAGGAAGGGAAACCCGTCGTCGTCCGACAGCGCATTTTTGGTCCTGGGCAACCTGGCCAACGCGAGCCCCCTGTTCCAGTCGGCCATGTTCACCATGGCGCGCAAAATACTCGACCAGGTCGACCAGGGCGACGCGGCCGCCGCGGAGAGCAAGGTGATATTCCTGACGCAATATTATCCCCGGTACTCACGCCTGCTCGGCAGGGTGCACCTTGCCGTGCTTGACTATTACGCCAGCCAGGGCGCTCTCGACGCCGCGATCGAGGTGGGGCAGGCCATTGTCAAGCTCCACAGCATGGACAACGACATCGGCGCGCTGGCGAAGGTCAGGCTCGGCGAGATGTTCATGGCTAAAAACCGGAAAAACCAGGCCGTTGACGTGCTCAACCAGTGCGTGGCCTCCTACGTGCCGTCCCAGGGGCTGTGGCTGGCATGGATGGAGCTCGCCGCGATTTACGAATACGAATCGGACTACGCGAACGCCTACACCACCTACCGCAAGGTGTACGAGGACTGCCCCAAGGCGCTGGTCATCCCGTGGCTCGCGCGGATAAAGATGGGCGAGCTCGCCGACCGGACCACGAGCGACGAGACGCCCAAGGGAATTTTCGACGACGTGGTGAAGAGCCCGCATCCCTTTGCGCTGCCGCGCGCCATCGCGCAGCTGTACCGGGGCGCCGCCACCCCCGAGGAATTCAAGGCGTTCTGGGACATCCTCCATCCCGATGACCACCGGTACCTGGTCTATTTTGTCAACAAAGCCATCCTCGACAAGCGGCCCGACAAGGCCCAGGAATACCTCAACGAGCTCGAGGAATCGCTTCCGACCGCCTCGTGGGAGCTGATGCAGGCCTCGCAGTTGCGCAATGTGATCAGAAACATGAAATAGCGCCGGTCTCTCGTCTTGACAACCTGACTCATTTATAAATTCACCGCAAAGACGCAAAGAGCGCAAAGGTGAAAAGTGAGTTTGTACGGGACATGTTCTCAGATAAATTATTCTTTGCGACCTTTGCGCCTTTGCGGTGAGGTTTTTCTTTCTTTGCAAACAATCCGGGCTAAAAACGCGCCCCACAGCCGTAAAATTATTAAAACGCAATAAAGCCTTGAATTGAAAATCGTCGTTGGTTATTTTATACCTTTCCATTTCAACCATAAACCCATGTCAGGACAATGTTTCGCGATTTTATTGCTGGAAAGAAATATGTAGATCTCCACATTCACACGAAATTTTCAGACGGGACGCATCCGGTAGAGGAAATTCTGGAATTCGCCGCGGGCAAGAAGCTCAAGGCGCTTTCGATCACCGATCACGACTGCGTGGACGCGTATCCGTTCGCCCAGGAGCTCGGGGCCAAACACGGCATAGAAGTGATACCGGGCGTGGAACTTTCGAGTGAAATAAGCGGGGCCGATATCCATATCCTTGGATATTTCCTTGACACGAACAACCCGCGGCTGGTTGCGAAGCTCGTGGAACTCAAAAAGGCCCGCCACGTGCGCGCGCGCAAGATCGTGGAGAACCTCAACCGCCAGGGCGTCGACCTTCGCTTCGAGACCGTGCTTAACATCGCGGGAACCGCGGCGATCGGCAGGCCCCATATCGCGGCAGCGCTGCTCAAGGAAGAGCTCGTGTACTCGTTCCGCGAGGCGTTTGAAAAACTCATCGGCTACGATTCGCCCGCCTACGTTGAAAAGCTCAGCATGCCGCCCAGGGAGGTGTTCCAGCTCATCCGCGGCGCGGGCGGCATCCCGGTGCTTGCGCACCCGGGCGTCACCAAGGTGGACGAGCGGATTCCGGAGTTCATGAGCGAAGGGCTCATGGGCGTCGAGGTGTTCCATTCGGAGCACAACACCGCCGTCGAGCGGCATTACCTCCAGTACTGCCGGAAGAACGGGCTCGCCTACACCGGCGGCTCCGATTTCCACAACGGCAGCCAGAGCAAGTCGGAGATCGGCGTCCCCAAGGTGCCCTACAGCGCCGTGGAAAGCCTCAAGGAAAAACTCGCCGCCTTTGCCGCGGGCACGGACGCCGCCGTATGATCGCCGTTCCCCTCATCCTTGCCGGGGGCAGGGGCGAGCGGTTCTGGCCCCTTTCGCGTTCGTCAAATCCCAAGCAGCTGCTTCGCCTTGCGGGCAATAAAACCATGGTCGAGGAAACGCTCGCCCGCGCGCGTGCCGCCTGCGGCGGCGCGCAACCGCTCGTGATCACGGGGCGGCAATGCGCCGCGGCCATGCGCCGGGCGCTCGGCCGCCGCGTCGCGTATGACTGCATCGTTGAGCCCGTGGGAAAAAACACGGCGCCCGCCATCGCGCTCGGCGCGCTGTGGGTGCGCCGCCGCCATGGCGACGCGGTCATGCTCGTGGCGTCGGCCGACCATGCCATCGCGCCGAAACAAGCGTTTGTCAAGGCCGTGCGCAGCGCCGCATTTCTTGCCCAAAAGACGGGTTCCCTGGTGGTGTTCGGCATCAGGCCCACGCGTCCCGACACGGGTTACGGGTATATCAACATCGGCAAACCGATTTCCGGGGCCGGCGGCACCGCGTCGTACCAGGTGCGGCGCTTTGTTGAAAAACCGTCGGCCGCTGTCGCGCGGGAATATGTGCGGTCGGGAAACTACTTATGGAACAGCGGCATGTTCGTTTGGAAAACGTCGGCGATATTATCTGAAATCAAGGAGCACATGCCCCGTCTGTACCGCCAGGCTTGCGCGGTTGAAAGGGCCGGTTTTACAAAGGCTTCCATTGACCGGTATTATAAGACCTGCGAAAGCGAATCAATCGACTACGGCATCATGGAGAAATCGTCGCGCATCGCCGCCGTGTGCGGCGCGTTTTGCTGGGACGACATCGGCTCGTGGGAGGCGATGACGAGGGTACACCCGAAAAACAAAAAAGGCACGGTCGCGGTCGGGCCGGCGGTTTTTGACCATGAAAGCTCAAACTCGATTATTTATAACGCCTCGCCATTGCACGTCGCATCCATCGGCCTTGACAACGCCGTTCTTGTCGTCACTCCTGATGCGGTGCTCGCCGTTGCAAGGCCTTTGCTTCCGGGATTAAAAAAGTATCTTGGGATGATGAAGGAAAAGAAGTTTCCGGCGAAGCTGTTCTGATTGATTTTTCTGACTAATAATAATCTGGCGGGGGAGCTATCCCCCTCGCTGCGGCCCGGACGCGCTCCGAATTATTTCCAATGATGCCGTGTCCAAAGATTTGCGCGTCCGGTCCTCCGCTACCCCCTCCTGGGTGCGGCCGGGTACCGACAGTGGCAAGCTGCAACCATCCGCTGGGCGCACCCGCGGAGTGCGGTTGAAATGGGATCCTTATATACCTGGCTTCTTCTTATTATCAAGATGTCCTGCAAAACTTATTTTGGTATTATTAAATCATGTGTCCGACCGGCGCCAGAGATGTTGTTTGACTAATCGGAACCCCGCCGCCGCGTTAGGCGGGACTGTAGGGCGCGCAAGAGCGCGTTGCCGGCCGACCCATCGCCAGAGGCGACTACGGGCGGTCCGGCAACGAGGCCGCGGGCCGAGCCCGGAAGGAGGGCCGACCCCTTTTGGGAGCGAAAAGTTAACGCCCCCAAAGGGGGTAACGCCCAGATCAATACTTGAAAAATAAGGTTGCATTCATGAGCACGGTCATCTGGGTTCTTGGCAAGGAGACGATGCGCGAAGACGACTATGACCATTTTTACCTTTTGGAAGCGCTGGAAAAGCTGGATGCGATATGCGTGAGAGAACACATCCGGAAGATATCGGAGTTCGTCGATCGGGCGGACGGCAGCACGAAGAAGAAATGGCACCGGCCCGATGAGGGGCTGGCCGTTCTGAAGCATCTTGTGGAGTACCTTGACAAAAAGGGTGATGAACTGGCGGATATTGACGCCGAGGCATTAAAGGAAGAGCTGGCAGATTGCATTGACAAGATAGAACAAATCAAGAAAAACAAGGATTTGTTCCAGCTAACCGTGGTCATGTAAGGCTGAACAAGGTGTGGTATTGATGGGCCCCTCATCAACAGGGCCGCTCAAGCAATCCAGCAAAACTTATTTTGGTGTTATCAAATAACCCGTCCGACGGTGCCAGGGATGGCTTTTGACTAACCGGAACTTCGCCCGTTTTAAAACCTAATTTATGGAAAAAAAACCAGTATCCATCATGTTCGTCGCCGGCGACCCTTCGGGCGACGAGCACGCCGCCGCCGTGATCGGGCGTCTCAAGGAAATGCTCCCCGACGCCCGCCTGTTCGGCATCGGCGGACCGTGCATGCGGGAAAAGGGGTTCGAGGCCGTGCTGCCGTTCGAGCCGTTCAACCGCATGGGCATCGCCGAGGTGCTCCTGCACCTGCCGTTTTTCCTGAACGCAAAATCTATTCTTATAAAGCAACTTAAGAACACGAGACCCGCCGCGCTCGTGTGCGTGGATTATCCGGGGTTCAACATACCGCTCATGAAGGCGGCGAAAAAACTCGGCGTGCCCGTGGTATGGTACATCGTGCCGCAGGTTTGGGCGTGGAAGAAGAAGCGCGCCGAGGTGCTGGGGAGGTTCGCCTCGTTCATCGGCGTGGTGTTCCCGTTTGAAAAGGAATATTTCACGGCCTACCCTGCGCCTGTGGAATACGTGGGCCACCCGCTCGTCGAAGCGCTTGACAGAGAGCAAACGGTGGCCCCGAAGCGGCTCATGCTTGACAAAAGCAGCCCTGTCCGGCTTGCGATCGTGCCCGGCAGCAGGCGGCAGGAAGTCTCGCGCCTGCTGGGCCCCATGATGGACGCCGCCATGATTCTCAAGCGCGAATTTCCAAACCTTACGGTTGCGGTGTCGAGAAGCAGGGGGCTTGAATCCGGTCTTTTCGAAGCGTCGGCGCGCCGGTTTGAAAAGGAATTCCCCGGCGCCGTCGCCGTGAGCCGGGAGCCGCTTCCCTTGCTTTTAAGGAATAGCGACTGCGCGCTGGTCACCTCGGGCACCGCCACCCTGCAGGCCGCGCTCCGCGAAGTGCCGCTGGTGGTGGCCTACAAAACCTCCGCCGTGACGTATTCGCTGTTGAAAGGCATGATCACCCTGCCGTACATCGGCCTGCCCAACATCGTGGCGGGCGAGCGCATTGTGCCAGAATGCATCCAGCATGACGCGACCGGAGAGCGGTTCGCGGCCGAAATCCGGCGCTTTATTATTGACAAAGAATATTACGCCGCAACCGTGCTTAAACTGTCGCAGGTCCGCGCCAAGCTCGGTGAAAAGAAACCCTCTGTTGAAATCGCCGCGGCAATCGGGGCAGCGGCAAAGTCCGGTGTCCTCGCGCCATGAGCTCGCCAGTCTCTTCCATTCACGTAAAACGATCAACGGTTGCTCTTGTCAAATGTGAATCATACAATGACACCGAAGTGCTCGCGGCAATGCGGCGCGGCATCGAACTGCTGGGCGGCATGGCGAAGTTCGCAAAGCCCGGCGAGACCATCCTCGTGAAGCCGAACGCGCTGGCCGCGTGCGCGCCCGACCGCTGCGTCACCACGCACCCGTCGGTGTTCGCGGCCGCGTGCGCGTGCCTGCAGGAGGCGGGCTGCCGCGTCACGTACGGCGATTCCCCCGCACTGTATGCGGGCTGGGGGAAATGCGGTGCGGCCATGAACAAGTGCGGGTTTAGCGCGGCCGCCGAAAAACTCGGCATTCCCTGCGCTGATTTTGAAAACGGCCGGATAGTGGCGCGCGCGGCCGGCGCATCACGCAGGAACATCGTGATCGCAAACGGCGTTCTGGCCGCGGACGGCATGGTGAGCGTGCCGAAGCTCAAGACCCACGGCCTCGTCCGCGTCACCGGCGCGATAAAAAACCAGTTCGGCTGCGTGCCCGGCGTGTACAAGGGCCGCTATCACGCGTCCGCGCCCGACGTGCGCGATTTTTCCCGGCTGCTCGCGGACATCACCGCGTTTGTAAAGCCCCGGCTTTATATCCTGGACGCCCTGATCGCCATGGAGGGGAACGGCCCGCAAAACGGCGACCCGCGCAGGCTCGGCCTTCTCATGCTGTCGCGGGATCCCGTGGCGCTCGACGCAATCGCGTGCACCATCATCGGGCTCGAGCCGGCTTTCGTGCCCATGCTTTTGGCGGGCGAACAGGCCGGGCTCGGCACTTCGCGGATGGATGAGATCGAATGCGTGGGCGACGCCGTCGAAAATTTCATGACGCCGGATTTCAAGGTGTCGCGGCTCCCGGCGGTTTCTCCCAATTCCCTGCTGCGCGCGATACGCAACCTGCTGGTGACAAGGCCGGTCATTCGCGCCGCATCATGCACCCGGTGCGGACAATGCGTCGGCGCGTGCCCGGTGGAGCCGCGCGCTCTCGATTGGGGAACGACGGGCAAAAAAATGCCGCCTGTTTACAAATACAACAGGTGCATCCGGTGCTTCTGCTGCCAGGAGCTGTGCCCGGCCGGCGCGGTTCGCGTCAAGACGCCGGCGCTCGGCAGGCTGCTGCCCGTGGCGGCATATCTGTCGCTGTGGGTCTCGAATGTCAGGGCGAGGGGAAAGCGGAAGACGGGCTCGCATGAACGCTGGGCGAGGCAATGATTCCCCATGACAAAGGACGGATCCCCGATCAGGTCGGGGATGACAAAAAAGAACAATTTGTAAAGGCACCCTGCTTTATTTCTTCATCGAATACGCTAATCATTCAATCCCTTTCCCTTGAGAATCCGCTGCACGCATTTGTCAACCCTCGACTCCCGGGTTTCGGATTGTTTGGGCTGCGAGAAATAAAAAAGGTACGCTCGTTGCCGTCCCGGCGTCAACGCCTCAAACGCGGTTTTCAAACCGGGATTATCATCCAGTTTCCTCTTAAATTCCACGGGAATTTTGAAATCCGAAGTTCTTTTCAAATCCACTTTCAATCCGGCTTTTTCCACTTCAATGGCTTCATGAATATAGGCTTTCAACACGGGTTCAATCTTCACTATTTCCTGAACATTGGTGAACCGGATCTGGCGCCCCGCCTGCACGTTCTCCGTTTGCTGGATGAGAACGCCTTTGGCATCTTTCAACAAGGCGCCTTTGATGAACAGGATCGTGCAGTATTCCTTAAATCCGTGTATTAAAACCACATTGCCGCCGTTGAACGAGTAACAGGGCACACCCCACTTCAATTCTTCGAAGAGCCCGCAGTCAAGAATGATCGCCCTCAATTTTTTGAATTCTTCCCTCCACTTTTCTGCTTTGTCGAGGAATGCGTCGACCTTGGCATTGGTTGTAGTCTTTGGCATGGTGAACCTGTCCAGTTTGTTTCCACCTTGTTGAATTCGGTTATGTGCCGTGTTTATTTATGCCGTAGAACGGTTGGGTTTTTAGATGGTTGCAACGTGCGCCGTGTTACGACGTGGACAGCGTTAGAAAACGTGACGGAGTGAAGCGACTTGACACGTTTTATTCAAACGCTGGACATGTGCGCGTTTCGCGCGAACATAACGCGGCTGTTGGTGGATTTGCTGCCCGTTTGTGTTGCTGTGGCGCATAACTGTAGATTTATTTCTTCTCTGATTCTGTTTTAGGAGAATTGGAAAGCCTTGAAGCTAATTCGTCTTCAAGTTCTGATACAGTTGGAAGTTTTGAAGATAGATTTTCAGGAATTGCATGAGTGAGAAGATAATCGCTTATGCCGATTGGTTTGTTGATGTCGCGTAAAGAGTATTCCGCTTCAATTTTATCCTTTTTCTTGCAAAGCAAGATTCCTATTGTTGGATTATCATCCGGACGCTTCAACTGGCTATCAACGGCGGATAAATAAAAATTGAGTTTCCCTGCAAATTCAGGTTTGAACTTACCGGCTTTAAGTTCGATCACCACGAAACACCGGAGTTCAAGATGATAAAAGAGCATGTCAAGAAAGTACTCGTTATCACTCACAATAAGCTTGTATTGCCTGCCGATGAAAGCAAAACCTTTTCCTAATTCGAGGAGGAAGTCTGTGATTCTATCGGTTAACGCCGTTTCAACGGCGCGTTCCTGCGCATCGTCTTCAAGCCCGAGAAAGTCAAAATTATAGGGATCTTTTATTGTTTCCTGAGCAAGACCTGAGTGCGATATCGGCAAGGTTCTGGGAAAATTTGTGAGCGATTTTCCTGTTCGCCGATATTCGTCCTTTTCAATTTTCATTTCCAGGATGTCTCGCGCCCAACCGTTTTCAATAGTTGCTGAAACATACCAGAGTGCCTCGTCGACATCTTTTATCTTGCTTGTTATCAGACGGTTATGACCCCAGGGAGTTTGTGCCACAGGCTGTGGCACAATTGGAGAACTGGCGGAATAAAAAAGATACCACTGGCGGATTGCATAAAGGTTCCGCCGGGAAAACCCTTTCATGTCAGGAAATTCGAATGACAGGTCGCGGGACAAACGGTCAATAAACCCGCTGCCCCAGTTGGCTGCTTTTTCCTTTTCAATTATTTCGCCGCCAATGTGCCAGTAAAGCTTGATAAGTGCTTCATTGAGAGACAAGCCTGCTTTTTGCCGGGCAATGGTAATTTGCTGCTTCAAACCGGAAAGCCAGGAGCCGTATTCTGGAGAAAGTTGTTGTTCTGAGTCATTCATAATAGGAAGTCTTTTTTCGTTGTTTAAATCACCGGAATCCCGATATCAGTAAGATAATAAAATGTCGGGTCGTAGAATGCCGGGTTTCGAGTCGGATCAATCGGATCGCCCTCCGGAACAACAATAACCATACCTTGCCGTGCGCGGGTTAACAGAACCCGGTACGCATTCTTCAGATAATTCCGGCGTTCTTGTTTCTTGATGTGATTCCAGCGGTCACCGCAAAATGACCAATGTTCCCATCCTTCCATAGCGGAAATCAGCATCCCACGTTACGCAGGCCCAATCAAGCTCAAGACCCTGTACATGGAACTCCGTGGCAACATCTTCAAGATAATACGATGACCGTACATCTTCCTTGCCATCGAGAAACCAATGAATCGGATCCATCGGTGATTTCACATCAATTGCATGCGGCTTTAATCGCTGCGCCTGCGAGGAAACCACAATACCGTACCGCTCCGTTCCGCGCGCTTTTTCCCTCAGCCATTGTTTGGCTTTGGAAAAATTCCTGGTGATAACAATTGGATATTTCACATTTACATTTAATAGTGTTTGCCTCGCTTCGGTCGATTCAAGGTCAAGCAGCTGTTTTACCAATAGCGAAACGTTCTCTGCGCGAAATGAGCGCATCGAAACCGAAAGATGCAATTCGTCCTTATAGGTTACATTCGGGCGGGATTTAATAGCTTCCAAAATCTCGCCTGCGCCATACTCACTGTCGGTAAGTCGGGGGGATATGAATATGCGCCAGTCCGGGAAAGACCTGATCAACGATTCTACCCATTCGCTGATTCCGGCTTCACCGGTGTTAATTTCCTGGCCACCTCCTACAAGGCAGACAACCACTGCCCAGTCCGGGTGCCTGTCAAGGCATGATATTAAGAATTCAGGTTCTGATTTCATAAACCCAGGCGTTTTCTTTTTCCGGAGCATGAAATTGGCCGTTTGTTCAAGGTTCCAGGCTCGCTGGGCTTCATCGAAGAGCGCGACATGCTCGATAGGGGGTTTTGTGGTGTCAACAAGACAATCGTCTCGAAAATGATGCACGTTTTGAATGAATATTTTCACATCACTTAATGCCTCGCCCTTCCTGAGTTTCCGCCCCTGCTCTTTTTCATGTTGCACTTTATCCCGTGCTAATGCTTCGCGCAAAATTGCGACAAGCGGGCCATTGCCTGAAAGAAAGACGCTGTAGAGGTCATTGTCCCTGTCAATGTGTTTGGTGGCAATGTTGAGGCCAACCAGTGTTTTGCCGGCTCCTGGAACGCCTGTTAAAAAGCAGATCGATTTATGACAGTTCTCTTTTGAAGAACGGACAATGTCGGAAATTGCATCGGATGTCCGGCTGAGGTTGATCGCACTAGCGTCACTGCGAGAAATATCGGCAACGGAATGGCCATTATACAGCGCCATTGCGGCTTCAATGATTGTCGGGGTAGGGCAGTAACGTCCGGTCTCCCAGATTACTCCATCAATTTCAGGTCCCTTGCAAAAACGCAAGACTTCATCAAGAACATTGCCAAGCAATTCTACGGTGCACTCAACGGGGTGAAGAAGTTTGTCGCGATGCGGAGTAGTCGCAACGACAGGAACGGCTGTTTTTGCAGTTGTCGGAACAAGGATTGGAGCGATAAACAGATCATGACTGGATTCGTGAAAGTTTTTCAGGTCAAGCGAATAATCCCAGACCTGGTCTTTTCCCGAGGAAGTAAATTCTTTTTCGCCGGCTTTGAATTCAATGACAAAAATCACCGGGCCAATAAGAAGTACCACGTCAATCCGTTTGCCCATTCGCGGAATTGAATATTCAAAATATACCGATCCTTTTCTTCCCCGCAGCACAGCTTGCAGAATGGATATTTCCTCGACCCAGGCGTTACGTTGCGATTGTCCTACATCAAAATCACTTCTTGAAGTAAGCTTGCCGAGAACTTCATCGGAAGATGATTTTAAGAAACCCTCAATTGAATCTGAATAATATTCCCGTTTTGTCATTTACGGTAATTTAATCTATGCGAATGTTTATCTTCAGTAATGCGCCACAATTCTTCTGACTTTCAAACGGGCAGCATTTACACCACCTACAGGTATGTTGCTTTCATAAAGCATACCCTTTCGGCATGCATGCTGCTACCTACCTGCAACATACCTGCCAAAACGGGACATTTTCTGCAGGTCGATGCGCCTTGGGCCTTTCCCCCTAAATCAACATTCACGCCCTTGCACAAATCAAGAAAGAAAAATCGAATAATTTGGAACAAAGGAGAAAAACAAAATGAGAGGTCGGTCTTCAGCGGCCGGAAGCCGGCGAAGCGGAAAAAATTCAGGCAATGTTCAATACTCCGCCTTCCATTCCACCCCGATGAGTTTCGCACCTTCCGCCAGGGTTCTTGCCGCGAGCATTTTGTCCGCGAGTTCCTTCGCCTTTGCGCCGTTGATGGCGCCGATCTGTTTCTGCAGCTGCGGGATCCGGCGCGGGGGAATTGTCAGATGGGAAATTCCCATGCCCACGAGCACGGGGATCAGCGGCTCATACGACGCTATTTCGCCGCACACCGACACCGGTTTGTCGCGGCGGGCGCCGGCGTCGGCCACCGTCTTGATCGCGCGGAGGACCGCCGGGTGCCAGGGAACGTACCAGTCGGTCATCTGTTCGTTGGTGCGGTCGACGGCGAGCATGTACTGCACCAGGTCGCTGGTACCGATGGCGAGGAAATCGGCCTCGGCGGCCAGGTCGTCGGCGATGCCCACGGCGCAGGGCAGCTCCACCATGGCGCCTATCGAGGGCGCGTGCTGGTGCGCCGTGCCCGCGTTCGCGAGGGCGGCGGCGTGCTCGGCGACGATGCGCTTTGCATGGAGGAAACTGTCCACCGAGGGGACGAGCGGGAACAGGATGCGCACGGGACGGTCGTGCCCCGCGCGCAGGATCGCGCGCACCTGCGTGTCGAAGATCTCGCGGTGCCTAAACGTGAAGCGGATGCCGCGCAGGCCCAGAAACGGGTTGGTCTCCTGCCGGGTGGGAAAGTAGCGCAGGATCTTGTCGCCGCCGATGTCGAGCGTGCGGAACACCACGCCGCCGGCGCCGGTGTGCTCGGCCACCTTCCGGTACACCGCGCACTGCTCGTCCTCGGTGGGGAAGCCGTTGCGGATGAGGAAGGGCATTTCGCTTCTGTAAAGTCCAACGCCCTCGGACCCGATGGCGGCGGCGAGTTTTGCCTCGCTCACCAGGCCGATCGCTGCGTGCAGGAAAACGCGCATGCCGTCGGCCGTTCGGGTCTGCGGCGCGGCGCGCTCCCGGTGCTGGGCTTTGCCTTTTGCGCCCAGCACGTCCCGGTAGCCGGCGATGATATCGGGTGCCGGGGCGACGTGCACGTTGCCCACGTTCGCCTCGAGCAGGAGCAGGGTGCCGTCGGGAATGTCGCCGAGCTCGGCCGCGTCGACGAGCACCAGCGGCAGGTCGAGGCTGCGCGCCAGCACCGAAATATGCGCAGTGACGCCGCCCTCGGTGAGGATCACGCCCGCCACGCTCTGGGCCACCAGCCGCAGAATGTCCGAGGGGAACAGCCTTGACGTGATAAGAATCCTGCCGCTGTAATCCGACAGCTCCGCCGCGCCGGTGCCGGCGAGGTTGCGCAGGATGCGGCCGGCCAGGTCGCCCAGGTCCTGCGTCTTTTCCCGGATGCGCGGGCTTGCGCTCTGCGATAAAACGGCGTTATACTCCTGCCATACCGTCTTCACGGCGGCGCCCGCCGGCATGCCCGACGTGATGAGGCCGCGGATGCGGCCCGAAAATTCATTGTCGTCAAGGATGGCCAGGTGCGCGCCGAAGATCTGGGACACCTGCTCGTCCACGCGCTCCTGGATGGCATGCTGGAACGCCGCGAGCTGCTTGCGCGTTTTGTCAAGTGCATTTTCGAAATCCCTGGCGGTCCATGCGTCGCTCAGCGGGCCGGTGAACGCGTCCGGCGAACCGGTCTTGACAATTGCCGTACCCAGGGCCACGCCTTCGGAGGCGGGCTGGCCGTGGATCAAGCGGGGGAGGGTGGACATGGGAGCTCCCTATCGGATAGGCGAATTATTCCTGAAGGTCGCGGTTTCATTCCGTGCTCGTCGGCTTGTCTGATAAATCAATTCTCGCGTTTTCACAAATCAAGAAAGAAAAGAAAGCGGAAAAACGCCCGAGTACCTCCTCAACGGTGGGCAAATCGAAAAAGAATTAGGGCGTCGCACAATAATCAAACGGAAAGCCGCCTCACTCCTTCACCACCAAACTCTTCCCGTTCCTGCCTTTTTTAATCACCCGTCCGACAATCTGGGTCCTCGCATATCCTTTGTCAATCAATTCCGCTTTCATCCTGTCGGCCTTTGCTTCCGGTGCGCACAGCAGCAGCCCGCCCGACGTCTGCGCGTCGAGGCAGAGCATTTTCATGGAATAGTCGACGTCCTTTTCAAACAGGCATTCTTTTTCCACGAACTCCTGGTTGCGGAAGGCCGCGCCCGGGATGCAGCCTGATTCGGCGAGCTCGTACGCGCCCGCGAGCACGGGTATCTCCTCCGAATCCAGTTCCAGGGTCACGCCGCTTGCCTGCGCCATCTTGAGGCCGTGGCCGAGCAGGCCGAAGCCGGTGATGTCGGTGGCGCAGCGGACGCCGTATTTCCGCATGACCTCGGCGCCGGCCTTGTTGAGCAGTTTCATGTTGTCAAGGCACGCCTCGTAGTCCTTGTCTTTTGCGTCGCCCACGCGCCTGCCCGCGACCATGACGCCCGCGCCCAGGGGTTTGGTGAGGATGAGCGCGTCGCCGGGTTTTGCCCGGTCGTTGGTGATGATTTTGTTCGGGTGCACCACGCCGGTGACCGCGAGTCCGTATTTGGGCGGATAGTCGTCTATGGTGTGGCCGCCGGCGACCACGGCGCCCGCCTCCTTGATTTTCCGCAGGCCGCCGGCCAGGATCTCCCGCAGCACGTCAAGAGAAATTTTCGATGACGGGAACATGCAAAGGTTGAGCGCCGCGATGGCCTTTCCGCCCATGGCGTATACGTCCGAGAGCGCGTTGGCGGCCGCGATCTGGCCGAACTCGAAGGGGTCGGAGCAGACCGGGGGGAAAAAGTCGGTGGTCAGGATGACGGCGATATCATCTGTCAATTTGTACACGCCGGCGTCGTCATGCGTTTCGATGCCCACGAGCAGGCGTTTGTTCACGATTTTCGGCAGGCCTTTGAGCGCGTCGGACAGTTTCTGGGCCGGTAGTTTGGCGGAGCAGCCGCCGTGTTCAACGGTCGAGAGGAGGTCGAATGACATTGGAGTATCCCGGTTGATTGATAATTACTATATTACCTACTAAAGATAAATTCAAATCACGGCTCAAGCATGAAATTCGGAAAGGGGAGCGCCTTGAAGAAGATAATCCTACTTTGCATTCTTGTTTTTTCGACGTCAACTTTTGCCTGGAAAAAAGAAGCGCATTTCATCAGCCTGCCCATCATCGAGGGCGCTGGGCTTTACACGTCGATACGCTGCCTGATGGACACGAAATCCGCGGCCACGCAGGTCCCGTCAATCGCCACCATCACCCTGCTCGCGGGAAACGCGACGCTCGGTGCGGTCTCGGTGTTCGGCCCCCAGGAAAATTATCCGGTGCTGCGCACCATTCACCGGTACGTGGGTTTCGGCATCACCGCGGCCGCCCTGTGGATGAGCGTCGCCGCGGGAAACGACAGAAACGTGAATAATTTGACGAGGAATATTTCTTACGGATACACGGCGGTGACGACGGTGCCGATTATCATATTCTCTTTTTAACAAATAAGATTCTGGTGGGGGAAGTTTCCCCGTGGGGTGCGGTTTCCGCCGCCTCCTTCACAGAAAAGAATAAAACAAAATCCTGAGGCGGCGGCGGTCCGCACCCGCACCCCCTCCCGGGTGCAGCCATGTACCGGCGGTTGCAAGCCCGCACCTTCCGCTGGGCGCGCCCTTGATGCCACCGATTGCCAAGGAATCCTGAAAAGTTTATTTAAATCCGATAATTTTGGATTTTTAAAGTTAACTTACCTTGCTTATTTCCCTTTTGCTGCGAGTCTTCCGCAAATTGAGAGGAAAAAACGGTAGTGACAATTTATTGCCTGATCGGCGCCATCAGAAGTTATTGACGAATCAGAATCTCGCCGCCGCGTAAGGCAGGACTGGAGGCCGCGCTGGAGCGCGGTGCTGCCCGGCCCTCGCCGCCAGGCATACAGGGGCCGTGGCAGCCGGAGCCGAAGGCGAGACCGGAAGGACGGCCGACCCCGAACAAAAAAGGCGGGTATTTAACCGCCTTTTTTGTTCGGGGGAACGCCCAGATTTTTATTCTTCATCTAGATGATTAAACTCCGCGTTCTCCAGAAACGTCTTCGGCTCAGCCACGAACTCCAGCAGATGCTCCACCAGGTGCTCGTGCTTCTGCTCTTCCTGGATAAGGTATGTCAGGATTTCCTTTTGCGGGGACGAGGGTGATTTTGCGAGCATGTCTTCGTACAGCGTGATGCTTTTTCGCTCCATCTCCAGTGCCTTGGAATATGCCTTTGAATATTCATACACGGTTTCGGGAAAAGAGAAGTGGGACGACAATCCCGCGAATATCCGCTTTGCCTCGGCCGAAACCGTGCCGGACGACGACGGATGGGGGAACGTGGTGTTCCGCCATGAGTTGAAAAGCTCGTAATGCTGCTGCTCCTCGCCTGCAAGGAGTTTGAAGATTCCGGACAGTCCGGGAACAGGGGTCTCCCGGGCGAGCTTTTCGTAATACCGTTTGCCTTCCTGTTCGATGTTTTTCGCGAGTTCGAGCGGGTCCATGAGGTTTCCCTTCAGCATTACAGCGTGATGGTTTTAGTCGCGTCGTCCTTGTGCTTTTTCTTTATGTCGTTCGTGGCGCCGGTCGCGAAAATCAATTTCACCTTTGCGCCGGGCACCAGCTTGACGTCCTTGGGGTCGCCGCTGTCAAGCGGGATGGTGAACGAGAGCGTGGTGACGCCGCTTGCCTGCGTGCAGTCGCCGGCGATGATGTTGTTTGTGCCGCCGAGCACCGTGTCGGGCGCGTGGGTGAACATGCCGTCGCCGAACTCGTCGGACACCACTGCCTTTCCGTCAATCACGCTGCCCAGGATCAGATTGGCGCCCTGCATGGCGCTTTTGGGATTGAAGCCGACCGCGATCCAGCCGTTGGTCTTGCACGAGACTTTTGCGACGAGGTTTGCGCCGTCGATCCGGTAATTGAACGTGAATTTTCCCGCGATGACGGTTTTCATGGGCGGTTCCTTGCTTGTTGCAGCAGCGGAGTCCTGTCCGAAGGTGAAAACGGCTGCGAGGCACAGGGCGGTCGCAGCGACGGCCGCACGGCGGGAAATCATGCTTTGCTCCTCTTTTTGAAAAAGGTTGATTTGATCCATGTCCAATTGAGGTAGGTGTGAAGAATGATAAGCGCAAACAGAATATATCCGGTAATCAGGTGAAGTTGACGCACCGTCCCGAACGGGATCACGTCGGAGAAAAAGGTAAAAAGAACCGCGGTCACTGCCTGCGCAAGAACAAAAATTGCCAGTGCCGGGTTGACGTATTTTAATGCAGTTGTCTTCGAAAACGCCATTGATCCTCCTTTGTAAAGGGGCAATAGGGTTACGCCCCGCCTCCGGCCGCCTTCATCGCGGCCTCGACGCCCTTTGAAAAGTCCGTGGGGACCGTGGTCATGCGGGCGGCCTTTTCCTTGTCGAGAAGGTAGAGCGCGGCAGTGTCGGTGCCAATGAGCTTGAGCTGGGCGATGATGTCGTTGTCGTTTTCCTCCTCTTCGGTCTGCTCCGTGACATACCACTGCAGAAACACCTCGCTGGCGTGGTCTTTCTCCTTTTTCGCAAGCTCCACGAGCCCGGCGATGCATTTCGTGATGAACTGCTCGTGCGCGAGCGTCTTGGTGAACATGTCCATGGGAGACTTGAACTCGGACGGCGGCTCCTTGATGGGGAGCAGCTTCACCTTGCCGCCCATCTTGATCACGTATTCATAGAATTTCATGGCGTGCAGCATCTCCTCGTGGTACTGCACCATGAACCAGTTGGCGAACCCCTTGAGCCCCTTGAACGCGCAGTCCGCCGACATGGCACTGTAGAGGTATGCGGAATACATTTCGTTGTTGATCTGGACGTTCAGGGCCTCTTCCATTTTTTTTGAGATCATGCGATCCTCCTGTTAAATAAAATGGATGATACTATTCGGAACGAATATCCTCTTTCGGCAACTGGAAACATAATAAAAGGCGCATCCAGACTCACGGAAAATCATCCAGGAATCATCATTTCTCCTCCCATTTGCCTTTTTTCCGGTGACACTCGATTTCGCGGTCCGCTTCGGCCTTGATCCGATACGCAATGTCCCTCACGATGCCGTACAGCACGCCGCACCCGTCATCGTCGCGTTCCAGGTCGCCTTTGTCCGCAAGGGCCAGAAGCTGGCGGGAAAGCTCGAGGGTCTGGCGAATGTTCTGATTGTAAGGCTTCATAGGTCCGCCTTTTTCATGATGGTCCCGATCATTGTAAAATCTAAACTGCATTTCCTATGCCAACGGCAGAGCAAAGTGATGAAAGCTGGCATTTTTTAAAAGGTCGATATAAAAGCCGTATGAAATTTGAATCGGGGAGTACCAAGTCAAAAATTATGATAAGGCAGCATTATAATTATACACATATGTCTATTTTTATCGGACATTCCAAACATTTTTCAGAATAATTGCTCCATTTTCCGGTTTTTTCCCATAAAAAACAATTATTGGCGGATTGGCACATCATTTGAAGAAATAATGTCAAACATACTGATAATCAGGACAAGGAGATGAAAATGCATAAGGAAACCAGTGATTTGACTTTTGAAAATGATGTGCTTAAATCCGGCGTGCCGGTGCTTGTGGATTTCTGGGCGCCGTGGTGCGGCCCGTGCAAAATAGCGGAACCCATTCTCGAACAGATCGCCCAGAAAACGTCGGGAAAGGCCCAGGTCTTCAAGATGAATGTCGACGAAAACAGCCTTATTCCCGGCAGGTACGGCATTACCGCGATTCCTACGGTGATTGTGTTCAGGAACGGAAGGATCGAAAGGGAATTCGTGGGCGTGCAGCCCGAAAACGTTTATCTCGGCGCGCTGGCGCTGACCTGATTTCTCAAGGCAGGGATTATATTCTCCTTCTTGGATGAAAGGAAATCCCTGTGATGAAAAACACGTTCCTTGTTCTGGTGTCGCTTCTTGGCCTCGTTTGTTGCGGATGCGGCGGAGAAAAAAAATCCGTCATAGTCCCGGTTCTCACCGGCAAGGAACTATCCAGCATCATAGACAACTCCGGCGACACGCTTATAGCATTTGACAATTACGCCGACTGGTGCGTGCCGTGCCACGTGCTCGAGCCCACGCTCGAGGAAGTCGCCCGAGAGAACCAGAAGAGGGTCGACTTTTACAAGGTCAACGTCGACCAGGTGACCGAGGCGGTGCAGACCTTCGGCATTCCCGCGGTCCCGTTTGTTGCTTTTGTCAAGAACAAGAAGGTCGTTGCCTCGCTCACCGGCGTGCAGCCGAGGGAAAGTTACGAGAAGATAATAAAGGATAATAGTAAAAAATAAATTGATAATTCTGGGCGTTCCCCCGTCGCAGAGGGGGCGGTTTGCGAACCGTCCCCTATGCGACGGGGGCGGCCGTCCTTCCGGTCTCGCCTTCGGCTCGGGCTGCCGAGGCCCCTATATGCCTGACGGCGAGGGCCTGGCAGCACCGCGGCTCCAGCGCGGCCTCCAGTCCTGCCTAACGCGGCGAGAGATTTCCGGTTAGTCAAAAGCTATTTGTGGCGCCGATCGGACAGTAGTTTTTACCTTCCAAACAACACTCGCAATAACTTCTGCTGGAACAATATTTTCTTCCGCCGTGTAAAGCCTGACCTGCCGCTGACTGGTCGCTAGCCACCCGGGTTTTCGCATACCACAAGACTCGGGCGTCAGAGAGGGGGCACCTGCCTTCGCCGTAGCGGCTTCGCGCAGGCAGGCAACGTAACCTCTGCGGTTCATCCCCCTCCGCCTCCGGCGTTTTCCCTCTTTGAAAGGGGGAAAAAGATGTGCGGCAAGTTACCTTTTATCCGCGCGCCAGGTTGGACTGGAGGGTGAGCAAGAGCGAATTGCCGGCCGTCCCCTCGCCGAAGGCGACTTCGGGCGGTCCGGTAACGAGGCGAATAGCCGAGCCCGGAAGGAGAACCGTCGCCGCGCTTCGCGGCGGGGCGCCCAGATTTTTATGTTTTAACACTGTCTGAATCTTCATGGTATTTTCCCCCCGAATCAACTATTTTTCCTATTCTTTATCGGATCACTTTCAGTCAAACACCAAAGCAGAAATTATCAAAAAAGCAAGGAGCCCATTTCCGTGGAATTGTCCGGACCGCCAAACGACCAGCGCGCCGTACGCATCGAAAAAATAAAAATGCTGCGCGAGGCGGGCGTGCTGCCGTACGCGGAGCGTTTTGAAAAAACCCATTCCCTGGCCCAGGCAAGGGCGCTTGCCGACGGCGCCAAACAGGTGCGCGCGGCAGGCCGCGTGGTGGCGCTGCGCGGGTTCGGCAAGCTCACCTTCGGCCATTTGCTCGATTTTTCGGGCACCATGCAGTTTGCGCTTCAGAAAAACAAGCTGGCCGCGCAGTTCGAGCTGTTCATGAAAACCGTTGACATCGGCGATTTTGTCGGCGTCGAGGGCGACATCATCACCACCAAAACGGGCGAAAAGACCATCGACGTAACGCAATGGACCTTTCTCACTAAAACCTTGCGGCCGCTGCCGGAAAAATTCCACGGGCTTACCGACCCGGAACTGGTGTACCGGCGGCGCTACCTCGACCTCATCACCTCGCCCGAGCACATGGAGCGCTTCAGGAAGCGAACGCAGGTCATCAAGACCATCCGCGACTACCTCGACGCCAACGGGTTCACCGAAATCGACACGCCCGTGCTCGCCAACAAGGCGTGCGGCGCGCTGGCAAAGCCCTTCGTCACGCACCACAACGCGCTCGACATCGACGTGTACCTGCGCATCGCGCCAGAAACCTACCTCAAGCGTGCGATCGCGGGCGGGTTCGAGCGCGTATACGAGTTCGCGCGATGCTTCCGCAACGAGGGCCTCGATGCGTCGCACCTTCCGGATTTCACCCTGCTCGAATATTACTGCGCCTATTGGAATTATGATGACAACATGAAATTCACCGAGGCGCTCCTCAAACACCTGCTCATGCAGGTGTGCGGCGGGCTCTCCATCAAATACGAGAACACGCAGATTTCGTTTGACGGCGCGTGGCCGCGCGTTTCGTTCCGCGACCTCATCCTCAAGGACTGCGGCATCGATATCAACCAGTTCGCCACCAAGAACGAGCTGCTCGCGGAAATCAAGGCAAGGGGCATCACCTTCGAGGACGACGTGGACGTGAAGCGCGCCGGCCGCGGTAACCTCGTCGACCTTCTTTACAAAAAGGTGTCGCGTCCCGCGCTTGTCGATCCCGTGTTCGTGATCCACCACCCGCTCGATCTGTCGCCGCTGGCGCGGAAAAACGACAAAAACCCGGACGTGGTCGACCGCTTCCAGCTCGTGGTGAACGGGTGGGAGATCGTCAACGCCTACTCCGAGCTCGTGGACCCCATCGACCAGGCCCGGCGCTTCGATGAGCAGGCGAAAGCGCGCGCGCAGGGCGACGCCGAGGCCATGGAGGTGGACAACGATTTCCTGCTGTGCATGGAATACGGCATGCCGCCCATCTCGGGATGGGGCATGGGCGTGGACCGCGTGGTCGCGCTCTTGACAAACGCGCCAAACCTCCGGGACGTGATCCTGTTCCCGCTCATGAGGCCCGAGTAACCATGGCACGGCCCCTGGAGCTGTTCGTCGCGATGCGGTACCTGCGCGGCAAGCGCAGGATGGGGTTCATCTCGTTCATCACCTGGATTTCGGCGGGCGGCGTGTTTCTGGGCTCCCTCGTGCTGGTGGTGGCGCTGTCGGTGGCCAACGGGTTCGAAAAGGAAGTGCGCGACCGCATCGTGGGCATCACCGCGCACGCCAAGATCCTCCAGTATTATTCGCGGCCCCTTGTCAATTACGATTCGCTCCGCACCCGCATCCTCAAATGCCCCGGCGTGGTGGCCGCCACGCCCTACATCATGGAAAAGGGCGGCATCGAGTATGAAAACTCGAAGGAGGGCGTGATGATCATGGGCGCCGAGGCGGCCGCCGAGACCACGGTCACCGAAGTGGGGCGCAAGATCACGTTCGGGACGTGGGCCCTCGATTCCGCAATGTCAAGCAAGCACCGGAAGCTGCCCGGCATCGTGGTGGGCGTCGGCCTGGCCGACAAGATGGGCATCAGGCCCAGCGCCGAGGTGGTGGTGGGCGGGCTCACCAGCGAGGCGGCGGAAGGCGGGATCACCTCGATCCCCATGGAGCGCTTCGTGGTGCGCGGCGTGTTCGAGACCGGCATGTACGAATACGACGTGGGCCTGGTGTACCTGTCCATCGCTTCGTGCCAGAGCCTCTTTTCGATGAAAGGCGTTGAGGGAATCGCCATCCGGACCATCGATCTCTTCAAGGCCGACGCCATCGGCCGGGCCGTGAAGGACTCGCTGGGAGGGTATCCGTACCATTCGCTCGATTGGAAGTCGCAGAACAAATCGCTGTTCGAATGGATGAAACTCGAACGGTTCGTCATCTTCATCGTCATTTCCCTGATCATCGTGGTGGCGGCGTTCAACATCGTGTCGTCGCTCGTCATGATGATCATCGAGAAGCGCCGAGAGATCGGCATCCTCATGGGCATGGGCGCCACCGGCGGCTCCATCCTGCGCATATTCATGTTCAACGGCGTGGTGATCGGCCTGCTCGGCTCCACGCTCGGCACCGCCCTGGGCGTGGCGATCTGTTTTGTGCAGTACCACTACCGGTTCATTCCCATCCCGGGCGACATCTACTTCATCAACAAGCTGCCGGTGATGGTACAGTGGGCCGACATCGCCGCCATTTACCTGAGCGCCAACGTGATCTGCTTCCTGGCCACGCTGTACCCGGCCTGGAGCGCCTCGCGCGTGCTGCCGGCCGAAAGCATCAGGATCGAGTAGGGTATTTATGGACGCCATGGTTGAAGTTTTCCATCTGACAAAGACCTTCACCGACGAGGCAGGCGCATTCGACGTGATCAGGGACGCTTCTTTCACCATTGATAAAGGAGAAATGGTCTCGCTGGTGGGCGTGTCGGGCGCGGGCAAGACCACGCTCCTGCAAATACTGGGAGGGCTGGATGCGCCCACGGCCGGGGAGGTGCGCATCAACGGAAAGCCGCTGGGCGCGATGAGCGCGAAGGGCCTCGCCGCGTTCCGCAACCTGAGTCTGGGGTTTGTGTTCCAGTTTCACCATTTGCTGCCCGATTTCACCGCGCTCGAAAACGTGGTGCTCCCCGGCATGATCGCGGGTAAAACCAAACGGCAATGCGAGGCGCGGGCACGCGAACTCCTCGAGCTGCTCGGCCTGTCGCGGCAGGCGAGCCATCTGCCGTCCGAGCTTTCGGGCGGCGAGCGCCAGCGCGTTGCGCTCGCGCGCTCGCTGTTCAACCAGCCCGCGCTCATCCTGGCAGACGAGCCGACCGGCAACCTTGACAAAGAAAACGGGCACATCCTGCTCGAGCTTTTCAAGAAGGCGAACCGGGAGCTGCGGCAGACCTTTCTCGTCGCCACGCACAACGCGGAATTGACACAAGGGATGCACCGGACGGTGTATATTGAGGACGGGAAGATAGTGAGCAAAGGCAACCTTAATAAATGATTTATGACGGTGTCATTCCCACGAAAGCGGGAATCCATCCTGGAATCTTCACAGGAAAAGATGGACTCCCGCTTCCACGGGAGTGACAGGCAATAGTTGAGGTTCCTAAGTAGAAATTATTCAGGATATTTTTCATGACCCTCTGCGACTACTGCCACAGCGCGCCCGCCACGGTGCACATCACGCAGATCGCGCACCACAAGACCATTGTGTCGCACCTGTGCGAGACCTGCGCGCGCGAGCAGGGCGTTGTCGTTGAGGTGGGGCGCGACGGCATTGTACCCGAGGTGCAGGTGCAGGCCGACGCGCAGGCCGGGCCGGCGGAAAAGGAAAAAGATCGCGAGTGCGGCTTTTGCCATCTTACCTTATCGGAATTCAAGGCGCAGGGACGGCTCGGTTGCCCGCAGTGTTATAAGGAATTCGACCGGGAAATCGAGGCGCTTCTTGTCAAGGTGCATGGCTCGGCCGTCCACAGGGGCAAGGGGCATGTGGCGGCGGGCGACGCCGGTACGGCCGGCGACCTAACCCGGCTGCAGCGCGAACTTTCAGAGGCGGTGGCGCGCGAGGAATTCGAACTCGCGGCGCAGCTGCGCGATGGGATCGATCGTTTAAAGGAAGACAGCCACGGAGGCGCAGAGAGCACAGAGAAAATCAAAAATAAATAAAAACTTTACTCATTCAATCTCCGTGTCCTCTGTGTCTCCGTGGCATTCTTGTATTATGATACAATCAATCCTCACCCACAACATGCCGCCCTGGCTGTCGGGCGAAGGCCCCGACGCCGACGTGGTGGTGTCCTCCCGCGTGCGGCTCGCCCGCAACCTTGCGCAGCACAGGTTTCCGGGCCGGGCGTCGATGTTCGAGCGCGCCGAGGTGTTTCAGGAGGTTTCCGCCGCATTCAGGGAAACGCCGCAATGCAGCTCGTTCAACCCGGTGTCGTTCAGCAAACTTGACAAAAATGAACAGCGGTTCCTCGTAGAGGAGCGGCTTGCGGGCGCCGGGCTCGAAAACGCCGAGGGCGAGCGCGGCATCATCCTTGACGAAACGCGCCGCGTGAGCGTCATGGTGAACGGAGAAGACCACCTGAAGCTGCAAATCCTTGACGCGGGCCTGCGGCCGCAGGAATTGTGGGGCGTGGTCGACGCCATCGACGACGCCGTGGGCATGCGGCTCACGTACGCGTTTGACGGCCGCAGCGGGTTTCTCACCTGCCGCCCCGCCGATGCGGGAACAGGGCTGCGTGCGTCGTTCCTCGTGCATTTGCCCGGGCTCACGCTCGCGCGAAGCGTTGATACCGTCCTGCGCGGCGCGGCCCAGATGGGCGTTTCGGCGCGCGGTTTTTTAGGGGAGCACTCGCCGGTCGCGGGAGACCTGTACGCACTGTCGAACGCCTCGGCAATGGGGTCCACCGAGAACGCCATTCTTGACAACACGGCAACCGTGGCGAGGCACATCGCCGGGGTCGAGCGCAAGGCGCGCCAGCGCCTGCTCGAGGAAGCGCACCTCAGGCTTATTGACAGAATCCAGCGCGCCTGGGGCGTTCTCTGCCATGCGCGGCTCCTGGGCGTCAACGAGTTCCTTGCCCTGGCATCGGATCTGCGCCTGGGCATCGAGTGCAACCTTTTTGACAAATGTACCAGGAGCGAGCTCAACCGGCTCACGCTGTTTATGCTGCCCGGCCACCTGCGGGCGTATTACAAGAAAACGATGGACGACGAGGAATGCCGGGCGGCGCGGGCCGACCTGGTGCGGGCGTTTTTTAAAAGAAAAAAAACTGGAAAGAGGACCCATGAAAACGGTTGACGCGCGCGACATGGCGTGCCCCAAGCCGCTCATTCTTGCACGAAAGGCGCTCAACGGGCTTGCCGCGGGCGGCCGCGTTCGGGTGATGGTTGACAACGAGACCTCGGTGCAGAACATCAAGCGGTACTGCAGGGACAACGGCGTCGGCGCGTCGGTCTCAAAGCAGGGACGGCTTTTCGCGCTGACGCTTGCAAAACGCGGGACAAAGGCGGCCGCGGCAAACGAGGCTGCCTATTCCGGTTCCGGCGCCCCGGCAAAACCGCACGTGGTCGTTTTCAGGAGCGACACCATGGGAACCGGTCCTGCCGAGCTCGGCGCCGTGCTCGTGAAAGCGTTTGTCAATACCATTAAAGAAGTGAAGCCGCTGCCGAGCCACTTGATTTTCTATAATTCGGGAGTCAATCTGGTGGTGGAGGGGTCCGCCCTCATCGGGCCTTTGTCTGATCTTGAGAAAATGGGCGTGAAAATCCTCGCCTGCGGTACGTGCCTCGACTACTTCAACCTCAAGGACAGGCTCAAGGTGGGCGACGTGTCAAACATGTTCACGATTCTCGAAACCATCACCGCCGCCGGCCATGTAGTAACCACCTAGCCGCACGTCAATGAACAACGTGATCGCCGTATTCGATTCGACCCGAGCCGCCATCAATGCGGAAAAACTGTGCGCAAAGAACGGCATATCCTGCCAGGTGATTCCCGTGCCGAGGGACATTTCTGCCGAGTGCGGGATAGCGCTGGAAATCAATGCGGGTGACAAGGACAGCGTTGAAAAGATTTTTAATCAAGGGAATGTTAAAGTGAGGTTTTATAATAGATGAATTTTTCATTACAACAATATCGATGCTGGTTTATCCGCATTCGTGCTCTTGTTTTGATCTTAGAAAAAACTTGATCAGCCATACCCAATCCACCTATATTGTTGAATGCAAAAAACGGAAAATCATCCATAAATATACAAACTGAAAGGACAGCACCGTGAAAGCCATCAAGGGCTCAAAAACCGAAAAAAACCTTCTCGCGTCCTTCGCCGGGGAATCCCAGGCGCGCAACCGCTACACTTATTTCGCGAGCGCTGCGAAAAAGGAAGGCTTTGCGCAGATCGCCAACATTTTCGAGGAGACCGCCGACAACGAGAAGGAGCACGCGAAGCGCATGTTCAAGTTCCTCGAAGGGGGCATGGTTGAGATGACCGCGTCGTATCCCGCGGGAAAAATAGGCACCACGAAGGAAAATCTCGCGGCAAGCGCGGACGGCGAGCACGAGGAATGGACCCAGCTCTATCCTGGATTCGCAAAGACGGCGCAGGAGGAAGGGTTTGCCGAGGTCGCGGTGATGTACAAATCCATAGGCGTGGCGGAGGCGCAGCACGAAAAGCGGTACCGCGGCCTGCTTTCCAATGTGGAAAAAGGCAAAGTGTTCAAGAAGGACGGGAAGGTTTTCTGGCGCTGCAACAACTGCGGCTACATCCACGAGGGCACCGAGGCGCCGAAGACCTGCCCGGCGTGCAACCATCCGCAGGCGCATTTTGAGGTATTGGCGGAGAACTGGTAAAAAGATTCACCACTGAGACGCGGATAGACAGAGAAAAAACAGGGTTGGAAGTTGAAGGTTGAAAGTTGGAAGCCAGTCCATTCCGTAAACCTTCATCTTCACTTTCAACTTCCAGCTCTGAACATGTAACTTTGTAAGGAGAACACCATGAAACGGTATGTTTGCAATGCATGCGGATGGATTTACGATCCGGCAGTCGGCGACCCTGACGGCGGCATCGCGCCGGGAACGCCGTTTGAAAAACTCCCCGCCGACTGGGTGTGCCCGCAGTGCGGCGTCGGTAAAGACGAATTTTCCCCTGAGTAAAGTAAACGGTCCGAGGGTACCTCGTCACTCGCGTTGCGGCGCCAAAAAATATCCCTGCAGCGACTGCCTCGCGTGCCAGTGGTGCGCCGAATCACGCTGCAGAATGTGCAGGATGTCAAGGGCGGGCTGCTGCAACGAGCCCCCAAGGCGAAAAGGAAATAAAAAGTGAAAGCGGCATGCGGCACTTCGGGATTTGCCATCGTGATCCTCGGCGCGTCGGGCAACCTGGCGCAAAAAAAGCTCATGCCGGCGCTGCACCGGCTTTACCAGCGAAGCGAGCTTGCCGACTGCTCGATCATCGTGGGCGCGGGCCGCACGCCGTTCACCGATGAACAGTTCAGGCGGCGTTTCACCATCACCGACGACTTCGGCGGCAAGCTTTTTTATCACCAAGGCCTGCAGGGGCTCAGGGAATATCTTGCGGGTAAAGGATCATTTTCCCGCGTCATTTTCTTTTTTGCGCTTCCGCCCGACACCTATGCGCCCACCGCGGCCGAGCTGAGGCGCGAGGGCTTCTGCGGGAACACCTCCATCATCATCGAAAAACCCTTTGGCTCCGATGTTGCCTCGGCGCGGCTGCTGAACCGCGAGCTGTCGGCCTGTTACACCGAACGGCAGATTTTCCGCAACGACCACTACCTTGCCAAGGAAGCGGTGCAGAACATCCTGGTATTCCGGTTTGCAAACTCGCTGTTCGAACCGGTGTGGAACGGCCGGCACGTCGAGTCGATCCAGATCAGCGCGTGCGAACAGGCCACGGCCGCGGACCGCGCGCAGTATTTTGACAAGGCCGGAATCATCCGTGACATGGCGCAGAACCATCTCATGCAGCTCTTGTGTTTGCTCACCATGGATGCGCCCGCGAGCCTTGGCGCCGAAGACATCCGGCGCAAAAAAATCTCCATCCTGAAATCGCTTTCCGTTTCGGAATGCCGCCGGTGCCAGTACGACGGGTACCGGTCGGAAAAGGGCATTGCCCCGGATTCCAAAACCGAGACGTTTGCCGAGCTGTCGATGCGTATCGCGGGCGAACGGTGGAAGGGCACGAAGATCTTCATTCGCACCGGCAAGGCGCTGCACAGGACCGGAACGGAAATCGGCGTCCGGCTGCGGCCGCCCGCCAGAAACCTGTTTGCCGGGCAGCCCAATGTGATCGTTTTTAAGATCCAGCCGGCGGCAGGGATCATCCTGGGGCTGTCGGGAAAGAAGCCGGGCGAGGTCAGCATCGCGGGCACGCGCATGACGTTTTGCTACAACAAGGCCTTTGACGCCGAAATCCCCGGGGCGTACCAGAAACTCCTGCTCGACGCCATACGCGGCGACCACACGCTGTTCGTCGGGGCGAAGGAAACCGAGGAGTCGTGGCGCGTGCTTGACGCGGTGCTTGACAAAGGGCCGCTCGGCACCTATGCAAAGGGCGCTTTGCCGCCGGCAGGGCTCGACGCCGACTGGATTGATTTCGACGGCTTTGCGGCCGAATGCGCAACGGACTGATATATTTTTGCATGACGAAACAACCGCAATGACAGGAGGTTTTATGGCCCTATCCTACAGTGCCGACGAAATTTACGAAATTGGCGTCACCATCGAGAAAAATGGGAAGAAATTTTACGAGGCTTCCGCGGGCATGGCAAAGGAAAAAACGGTGAAAGACCTTTTTACTTCGCTTGCAAAATGGGAAAACCAGCATGTGAAGCTGTTCGAGGGCCTCAAGGCGGGCCTGCCGCAGGCGGCGCGCGAGCCGGTGTCGTACGATCCGGCCAACGAGCTGCAATTATACTTGAAGGCCGCAGCCGATTCCCATATTTTCCGCGCCGACGCCGACATTCCCGGCCTCGTGTCGCGCTGCAAGACCGCGATTGACGCGCTTTCAATGGCTTTGGTGTTTGAGAAAGACTCAGTGGTGCTGTATTCCACCATGCTCAACCTGGTGCCGGAGAACCTGGGAAAAAAAGACGTGGAGAAAATTCTGAACGAAGAGTTGAAGCATGTGAGCATCATAATGGGGGAAATGGAGAAATTGAAAAAATAGCGAAGTTTATTGCGGGGGAGGTTTCCCCCTCGCTCCGGTCCGGCCGCGCTTCTCCCTATTTCACCGAATCGTATCCGTAAGTTTGCGCCGCCGGTCCTCCGCTATCCCCTCCTGGGTGCAGCCAGGCACCGATAGCTGCAAGCCCGAACCTTCTGCTGGGCGCACCCTTGTGGCGGCGGTTGTCTGGGACAAGGATGTTTTTTCTGATTTAGCTTACTGCTGACCGCTAGATTTCGGGGCGCACCCGCGAGCGGCAGTCGAGAGGAAATCCTCATGATGAGGACAAATCAAAAAATTAAAGCATACTCCTGAGATATTTTTTCCTATATCTGAAATATCAGCAAATAATACAAAAAATATTTTTCTTAAAATATTATGCCTGATCCGTCATCCTCAAGAAAAACAATTCTCGACCATCTCACCCGCTACGGCGTGCTTGACAAAGACGCAATGGCGCAAAATCGGAAACAGCAGAGAAAATCCGGCATACAAAAGAGCGGAAAAAGAAAATTCAGGATGACGCTCGATCTGCATGGAATGACATCGCCTAAGGCCATGGCGGCATTGCGTGAAGCGGTAAACGAATGTTCCGAGAAAGGGATAGCTGAACTGCTGGTGATTCACGGCTACGGGCTTCATTCGGCGCCGGCGGAGGGTGGAGTACTTAAAACAGCGGTGAAGCAGTATATTGAAGCAATCAATGGTTTACGTGTACGGAGTTTTACCACTGCCGCGCCCAAAAATGGCGGGGAAGGGGCGACACTGGTGAGATTCTAAAAGCCTACATAATCCGCCGTCTCGGGAGAGAAGCGGCTTTACGGAAGGAACTTTGCAATTCCGATTATTCGCCGTTACTGGCCTGTCCCGACGCTCGATACGCTGTCGGTGGAGGTGTAATTCCATGTGACCGCGTACGTGCTGCCGTCAAAGCTCGATCCAAATTCACACCTGTACTTGGTATTGTTTTTGAGGAAGGTGAAACTTGCCGCTTGCGGCGTGATGGTCCAAGTTTTTGTGCCTTGGGGAACATAGGTGCCGAGATTGACTTCGTAGGTGCCGTTGGGAATGTCCGTGGGCAACGGCTTGGACTCTCCGGCATTGATCGTAAATATTTGGGCTCGAAAGTTGAAGTCAATGGCTTCCGAGGCATTGTTATCGACGGTAATTGAATTGTTATTTACGCACCCAATGCAACAGAGTGCCGCCGTTGTCGCCGCTATTTTTTTCCACATAGGCCTTCTCCCTGATTAAACATTCTACTTTTAACAATAAAAAGTTAAAATCAGCCAAGTCATTGTTTGAGACAATTACATTATACAATCATGTCAACCGGAATGTAAAGTGAATTTTATAACTTCCGTTGTTCCCGTATGTTGCCGATTGCCGCAATCCGGTTGCTCAAGCGGTCAGGGGTGACGATAAGCAAAATCGTCAATCGGCCATTCTGTAAAACAATCTTTTATTTACCGCTTCGGTACGAACCTTTTTTTCTTTTACCAGGCGTGAAAGGATCGAAGAGACCTCGTTGACAAGCCCGCCGCTTGTTGAGGTAAGATCCTCGACCGTCGAGGGACGGCGGCGCAGGGTGGCAAGGATCGCGGACTCGAGCTCACCTCCGGCCAAAAGCCGCGCAGGCGCGGCATACTGGCGCGAGAGTATCTCCACCGGAAGTGGTTTGAGGAATTCCGCTATTTCGAGAAGCCGTTCCGCGGAAGCCGGTGTGATCGAAGCGACGGCGCCGGGCCGGTCGAGCGTGTTGAGCTGGACGCGGCCCGGGCCGATTTCGGCAAATGCGTTTTTCAGCAGACGCAGCTCTTCCGCTGAATCGTTGGCGCCCGGCACGATAAACACCTCGAGCCACAACGCGCCCTTGTATTCCTCCGCGAAACGGACGAGCCCTTCGATAATTCTCTTATTGTCAAGACCCTTGTGCGGCCGGTTCACCTTTTTAAAGGCGGTGCTGGATACCGCGTCGAGTGACGGCAGGACATAATCGAACAGGGCGGCGCTTTCCCGCACCTCCGGCAGGGTGAAGAGGGTGCCGTTGGTGAGGAGCGCCGTCGCATAGCGTGGGAAATTCTTCTTTAAAAACCCTACGATCGTCCCAAGCCCCGTGTTCAGCGTCGGCTCGCCCGAGCCGGTCACGGTCACCACGTCAAGAACCGGCGATGGTGCGAGAAAACCGGAAAGCTCGGCAATAACCTCCGCGGCGGGTACCCATTCGCGGCGTTCGGCAGACAGGGTGGTGGTGCTTCCACATTCGCAATAAACGCAATTGAGGTTACATACCTTGAGAGGCATTATGTCAACGCCAAGCGAAACACCGAGCCGGCGCGAAGCAACAGGTCCAAACAGGTGCTTATAGTCCATGGCGAGCATGGTAAAGATGATGAAAGCCGGGCTTTAAAAGAAAGCCCGGCTTTGCAAAAAAGTGAAAAAGGCGCTTGTCGCAGCCCTTATTTTTTCTGGTCCGTGCTTGCGCTCGCCTCGATGTTTCCGGTAGTCTTCACCTCCCCGGCGTCCGGGTGGTTGGTCTTTATGACGAACTCGCCCGTTTTACTGTCCTTTTCCTCGAAGCGCGTCGATACGGCGAGACGGTAAGCCCATATCCCGCCGGCACCGGCCGAGTCCGGTCTTGTCAATTTGAACTCGCAGTGCAGGGGCAGGGTGTTCTGCCACGGCGTCTGGCCGGACGAACCCGAGCCAGGGGTGAAAAACACCTCCAAGACCTTCAGGTCGGGCTTGTCGGTGGAGAGCGTCAGATCGGTCTCATAAAGACCGTTGCTCCCACGCCGCATCTGGGGGTAGCCCGGGGAAACGGCGACCGGAACTTTTACAAAGCCCTTCATGCAAAGCTGCAGACTCGGTTTATTTTTGGCGTTCGAGTTCACGGTGAGGCATTTGGTGAAAGCGCCGTCGTGTACCCGATCCAGCGCAACTTCTTCGGTAACGGTGCCTTCCCGACCGGGAAGGATGGTCGTGTCGAAACCGACCACGGTGCACCCTCAGCCAGGCCTCGCTTCGCGTATAACAAGCACGCTGTCGCCCGTGTTCTTGATTTTGAACATATGCTTCGCCGATGAAACGGTTCCCTTTTTGATGGTGCCTGCGTCGAACTCGTCGGCGTCGGCCGAGATCAGGGGACCGGTCTTGGTGGCTGCGGGGACCAGGAACATGCTGCCAAGTAAAAGAAGTGTTGAGACTGTTTTCTTCATGATTCACGACTCCTGTAATTCGTGCCTAATAAATATAATATATACAATTACCCGTGATACATGGATGAGAATCATTTAAGGAGGTCCAGATACATTCCCATTGTTTATTTCACGCCCGATTACGTATTCGATTTTCTTCTTTGGAATATTGTAAATCTCCATGACGGGGCAGGGGGAGATCTTTTTCTCACTCTGATATTTTCGTCAAGGCGGGAAAGCGAATCGGCTTTCCCTTCGTCATCGGCATCCAGGATGATGCCGCTAAGGCTGCGCAGTTTTTCCTTTGCCACGTCCCGGGGACTGCCGTAATACAGGTCGAACCCGAGGCCGGCCGAGATTTTTTCTTTCTTAAGCGCGCCATGCACGCTGTCAATGACCTGCTTGATTTTAGCGTATTCGCCTGTGCGTTTCGCGTACACGATGGTCATGGCCTTCACGGTTTTCTCGCGGACGGCAACCTTTGAAAACGCGTCGAAGCAGGACAGCATGCCGCCCCCAGGGCGAGAACGAGCGCCAGGATAACGAGAAACGGTTTCACGCGGCCTCCGGATTACCCGCCGAATTTTCCCCTTCCGTAAAGATACAAATTATTGCCTCTTGAGTCGATCGCGACAATGACCGGCAGATTTTCGACTTCGAGACGGTACACCGCCTCGGGTCCCAGATCAGCGTAGCACACCACCGTAGATTTCCTGATGCGTTTCCCGATAAGCGCGCCAAGGCCCCCGCCCGCCGCAAAATAAACGGCGCAATGTTTTTTCATGGCGTCAACAACGGCCTGCCCCCTGTTTCCCTTTCCGATCATTGCCGCAAGGCCTGATTTCGCAAGAAGCAGGGGCGTATAGGCGTCCATGCGGGAACTCGTGGTGGGGCCGGCGCTCATGCCGCCGGTTTTGGGGTTCCGCGGCGTCGGGCCGGTGTAGTAAAGTATTTGCCCGCGAAGGTCAACAGGCAGGGGTTTTTTTTTCAGGATGAGCTCGTGCAGCCGCCGGTGCGCCGCGTCGCGCGCCGTGTAGATGACGCCCGAAATCAATACTTCATCTCCCACCTTGAGCGAGGAAATGTCGCGCGAAGAAAGGGGAGGGACGATAAGGTGCTTCGCCGCTGTCATAGCGTCACCGTGGCATGCCGCGCCGCGTGGCACGAAAGCGAGATTGCGACCGGCAGCGTCGCGATGTGGCAGGGGAACGTTTCGATGTGCGCGTCGAGCGCGGTCACGGTCCCGCCGAGTCCGCCGGGCCCCACGCCGGATGAGTTTACTTTGTCAAGGATTTTCCTCTCCAGCGCCGCGAACCGCTTGTCGCGGTTCCTGCTGCCGAGCTTTCTCAGAAGGGCTTTTTTTGACAGGAGGACCGCGGTTTCGGCGGTGCCGCCGATGCCGATGCCGACGATGACGGGCGGGCACGGGTTTCCGCCGGCCTTTTTCACGGTTTGGACCGCGGCATCAACGATGCCCGCCTCGCCGTCGGACGGCATGAGCATGAACAAACAGGTCATGTTTTCCGACCCGCCGCCCTTGGGCGCCAGCGTGATTGAAAGCGAACCGTCTTTCGTTTGCGTAAGATGGATGATGGCAGGCGTGTTGGTAAAAGTGTTTTTTCTTTGATACAACGGATCGTTCACCATGGACGGCCGCAGATATCCTTTTTTATACCCGAGCTTTGTTCCTTCATTTATCGCATCGGTCAAGGTTCCGCCGGAAATTCGCACGTTGCCGCCCATTTCAACGAAAAACACGGCGATGCCTGTGTCCTGACAAATCGGAATACATTCCCTGCGGGCGATGCGGGCGTTTTCGGCAACGGCGGCCAGCAGGGAGCGTCCGAGCCGCGATTTTTCCTTTTTCCGCGCGCTCCGGATTGCCGACCGCACGTCTCGGGGCAGGACAAACGCCGCGTCAAGGCACAGCCGCTGAACGCTTTCAACGATCCGTTCGTAGGGAATGGATCTCATAGCTTCTGAATTTTTTTCGACAATTTTTTCAAGTTGCTGCGGTAGGCATTAAAATCCTTTATCGGCATGGTTGCCGCGCCGCTGTCCATGGCCGCCTTTGCGACCGCCATGCTTTCATCGACAAGAACGCGCGGATCAAGAGGCTTCGGAATAATGTAGTCGGGGCCAAACGTCAGGGAGCGCACTTTGTAAGCGGCCAGCACCTCCTTCGGAACGCCGCGTTTTTTGGCGAGGCCGGCAAGCGCATGGGTGGCCGCCACCTTCATGGGTTCGTTGATCTCCCGCGCGCGCACGTCAAGCGCCCCCCGGAAAATGAACGGGAACCCAAGCACGTTGTTCACCTGGTTGGGGAAATCCGACCTGCCGGTGGCCATGATGCAATCGGGCCGGGCCGCGCGCGCCTCGTGAAACCCGATTTCCGGGTCAGGGTTGGCCATAGCGAAAATAATCGGCTTGGCGGCCATGGTTTTCACCATGGCGGGCGACACGAGCCCGCCATGGGACAGCCCCACGAACACGTCGGCGCCGGCCATGGCGTCGCCGAGGGTGCGCGCGCCGGTTTCACAAGCAAACCGCTCCTTGTATTTGTTCATGCCCTCGGTGCGGCCCTTGTAAATCACGCCGGCGCGGTCGGTCATGATGATGTTTTCTATTTTAGCGCCGAGACGAATATAATGAAGGGCGCAGGAAATTGCGGCTGCGCCGGCGCCGGAAAAAACGATGCGCAGGTCCGACATTTTTTTGCCCTGCAGTTCCGCGGCGTTGAGCAGCGCCGCGCCCGAGATGATGGCGGTGCCGTGCTGGTCGTCGTGGAACACCGGGATCTTCATCTCCCGCTTGAGCGTTTCCTCTATGTAAAAGCACTCAGGCGCCTTGATGTCCTCGAGGTTGATGCCGCCGAACGTGGGCTCCATGGCCTTCACGGTGCGCGCGAACTCGGCCGGGTCTTTTGTGTCAAGCTCTATGTCGAACACGTCGATGTCCGCGAAGCGCTTGAAAAGAATGCCCTTTCCCTCCATGACCGGCTTCCCGGCAAGCGGGCCTATGTTTCCCAGCCCCAGCACCGCAGTGCCGTCCGTGATCACGGCGACAAGGTTTCCGCGCGAAGTGTAGCGGTACGCATCATTCGGATTGGTCGCAATCTCCCTGCACGGATCTGCCACTCCGGGCGTGTAGGCGAGCGAGAGATCTTTCTGCGTTTTGCACGGCTTGGAGGGGATGACCTCGATTTTTCCTTTTCGTCCCTTGGAGTGGTAGTCGAGGGATTCCTGCTTGGTGATCATCGGAATGGGGTCCTTGTTATTAGCTGAAAATATTTTTTGAAAAAATGGTCCAGGAATATGATGACAAGTAGTGTAAAATAGATGAAATTATGCGGAATATGAAAGAGGATATGGTTAAATAGTCCAAATAAGCAGCTGGTGAATCTGAAAAATATCCAAATCATGGTCCAATGTCTGTTTTCAATCAAATAAAATAAATTCAATCATAAAACAAATTTTGTCCTCTCTACACCTCATAAAAAATTCCCCTTTATAATTCATTGCAATACAAGCCAATACGTTTCTAACTGTCGTGATGCAGGATTGTTTGGGGTTGTACGCCCCCAAAAATAAAATTGCAAAAACAAATTAACTCCTTGAAAACCAACCATGGCACGCTATTTGAATCATTAATTTCCCAAACTCGAGCGTGATTATTCAAAACGTAGAAGCTGAATTTACAAAAAAGAAAGATAAGGAAAAGACGGCACTTCGGAAAAAGGTGCAACCCAATCCAGTCCTCGCCTTTACTCTGGGTCCGTCTTTTTTCTTTAGGGAGAGAGGTAATCCTCTCTCCCTTTTATTTGGGGTGCCATTGCCACAATCAGGCAAGGATCTTGTAACTTATTGGAATTATTATTAATAAGGTTTATTGTATTTTTTATTATTTCCCGCTGGGGTTAATAGGCCGCACGGAGCGGTAGAGGTAAAATGGACCTCGTGATTGTAATTATTTGAAGTGAAAAGAAATATATTTTTAGGTATATTATTTGTTATTCAAATAGGGGGGAATAAAGTATAAGGATCAGGTCATGAAATACCTTGCATACATTCTTCAAATTCTCATTGTTTGCCTTCTGGCTCCCGTGGCCGGTCAGCCGTCAGGCTCATCCGTGAAAGGGGACACCAACCAGAAACAACATGCCGCTTCGGATATTTTCAATGAAATCATGCAGTCGCTCCCCGCAGACATGAAGGCAAAGGTCGATTCCGCTGCCGCGGATGTTAAGGCGGACGCTAAGGCGCAGCAGAAGAACCAGTCGAGCGAGTCGCAGTCTTCAAAGGGCACCGGTGCGGATTCGCGGGACGGCGCGGTCAACAAGCTTCCCGCCGAAATGCGCGACAAGGTCGAAAAGGCGATTTCCGATATGGATCTCATGAATCAAAACAGGCAGATTCAGTTCAAGGAGTACGAAAAGAAACGCCTGGGAGGCAAGTAACGCTACCCATACCCGGTGGTGCGACGCCGAGGGGGATATAAATGTTTGTACGGCCGGAGGGTCATGAGAAATGCTGCACGTCGCACGGGAGCCATGGCAATGTGGCGCACGGCAGCGGAAAGCTTGACGATCATGGGTACTGGGAATTTCCCTGTTACGAATGCGCGAGAGAATGGGAGAGGCAATTTCCAATGAGCGGCTCTGCGTGGCCTTTTGCCACGGAATTCTCCCCGGCGGTCGCGCAATACCTGCCTGGCAACGGTGATGGCATTTAAAAAAGCTCCGCAGTAGCATTACTGTGGCAGATGCTGATAAAGTTTAGGAAGCCATTCCCATCCACTTATCTCGGTAAGGACTGGACCGATGACAAGGGTGCCAATTCGGGAATTTTTTTTTATATTGGTCTGCGCCGCAGCATCGTGTGCGGACACCACCCTTGTCGACAAACAGCTTGATTACCGGGTATATCTCCCCGACAACTGGGTCCGCGAAGTATACAGCGATTCCCAACACAATTTCGTGGATACCACGTACTTTTATCCCGGCCTCCTGTCGCTCCGCCGCTACACCATCGACACGGCGATGTACAAAACCGCCGCCGATTGGACTCAGGCGTATTTTCTTGCCTATAAATTGTCGGTACAGTATTCCGTTGATCCGAGCGGGGTGGTTTTGTATTCCAACAACGACACCACCGTGAAGCAGGGTTCGCTGCAGGCAGCGGAAGCGTATTCCATTTTTTTCTCCACCGACACCGCAGTGGGCTCGTGGTCGGAATACATCCGGTTCACCGCGTGCGGACAATACGGCTATGAGCTGTACGCGATCGGCGACACCGCCGACATGGCGAAGAACATCGGCGTATATGCGGCGCTGCTCCAGGGGATCGTGCTCGCCGCGGGAGACCCTATCTTATCACCGCGTATGTTCCGCAGAAATGCTATCGCCATAGAAAAAACCCTTTATCCTCTGATCTGCGACGCGCTGGGCCGCCGGATCCGCACGGCCACCCTCCGGGCAGGTGCGGCGGGACTTTACCTGCGAAAAAACAACGCGCCCGCGCTTCTGGTGCGGTGATGCGGGGAAAGCTCCATCAACCATGAGACAAGGCGCCGATATTCTTTCCCGCATCATGATTTCTTGCGCATTGTTGTTGACGGGCGCGAACCTCGTGTTCGCCGGGACCGACACCTCGTCGGTCCCGTTTCTCTGCGAAAAAGGCGTCCGCCAGCTCGCACAGTACGACTACGATGGCGCGCTTGACTGCTTTGCCCGCGCGTTTAACGCAGGCATGTCGAAAGACAGCCTCTGCTATTTCTGCGCCGAGGTGTATTTATACAAGGGCGCCCTCGACACCGCCCTGGGGTTCAATTTCGGCATCAAGGCGAACAGCAATCGGGCGCTCGTGCTGCTCCAGCTCAAGCAGCGCGCAATCATCTATGCCGCCCTGGGCTGGAAGAAGGACGCGCAGGCCGTGGCCGATTCGCTCCTTAACTTCCGGCAATCCCGCCTGCGGCTGCTTATACCGGATGTCAATGCCCGCGTGGGGCTCGACTACACACGACGGCTGGAGAAACAGCAACCGTCGTTTCCGTACCTCGGCCCGCTCGCCGACACGGTATACGAGGGGCCGGGATACGGCGGCAGCCTCAGCCTGCGGTGGACCATACCGGCCGACAGGGAATTCCGTATCAGGGCAGGGGCAACAGGCACCGAGACGAGCAAATACTACCGCTCGACAAATTCCGCGGACTCGGTGAATTTGTCGATGGGCGTTTTTGCAGGGCTCGAGCATGTCCGCAGCGGCCTCGCCCTCGATGTCGGCGTCAACCGCGTCATCGATTATCTGGGGGACTATTCAACCCAGAACAGCATCGGTTTGTCGTATTCAAAAACCGGCGGCGCGTGGCTCACCTACCTTACCGCGGGGTATGAAATCGAGCTCGAGGCCGGGATGAGGACCGAAAACCAGAAATGCTGGGCAATAGGATATTTTGATCAATCGTATTTGAGCGGCAAGGGGTTCAGCGTGTTGGTCCGCGGGTCAGGTTATTTCGCTGACCCGCTTCGAACAACCGAGAATTTCAGGGTGATGTACATCGACGACGTCACGCAAAGGCCGGTGCAGCATTATCATGTGGACGCCCAGACCCAGAGTCCGACGCGCGATACCATTTATATCAATCCGGTGCCGATACAACAGATGTCGCTCCCGGGGATCTATATGAACAATTCGCTGGTCAAATCCGCCGCCGAATTGTTCTCCATCGGCGAGAACAGTCTGTATCCGCAAAACCAGGTTTCGTTTGCTCCCGAGGTCACCTTTAAGCAGCCGCTGGTCTTCGGCGTTACGGCGGGCATCGGCGCGTCCATTTCGGCGGATTATTACACCGATTTGTTCCGATGGGTTACCTTTAATATTGACAAGACAGATTTTGATACCACGTATTTCTATCATAATTTCGGCACACCCCTCTATATTGCCTTCAATAACGCCGACGGCAGGTATTACCTGGTCAGGCAGCTCGACAATATCGGCAGCGGCGAGCAGTACGAGGGGCCGATAACGGTGTCGCAGCATGTAAAGCGCCGGGGCGACGCCACCCTGTCCGCGTTCGTGTCGCTGTCGAGGCCGGTGTGGAAACTCGGCACGTTTTGTCTGCGGGCCGACGTTGCCAAGACTTATTCGACGCTGAGGAGGGAGACCTTTTTATGGTGGAAGGTGTCGGAGGTCGATGCGCCGTTTTCAATTCCCGACTGGTCGTGGGGCGTTTCGCTCACCTGGAATTTCAATTACAGCGGCCAGTAACATAATGTGTTCTGATTGATGAAGCGCGGTCCCCACGATAATAAGTTCCAACCTGAATAAGCACTCGTATTATTTTACTTTACGATTGTATACTAGAGGCTGATCATGAAACGCAATGCAATCATCATCATACCCTTCGCCTTGCTTTTCGCTATTACCGGCTGCCAAAGAAGAAACCTTGAGAAAGGCGAAATCTGCCTGCGGCTCGGCGACTATCCATCGGCCATCGCGTTCTTCTCCGACGAGGTGAAACGCCGGCCGGACAGCTACGAGGCGCGGCTGGGACTCGGCAAGGCCCTGCTGCAGAAGGCGTGCGACGCCGATACCGCGGCATGGAAAGGCGCGTGCATCCAGCTCGAGGCGGCACGCACCCTGTCGCCCGAAAGCGACATCAAGGAACTGCTGAGCGACGTGTACCTCGAACGCGCGCACCAGCTCCTTTCCGACAGGGACTCCATCGCCGCGCTCGACGCGCTCTCGCGCGCCATCGAGATCAACAACCGCGCGCTCGAACCCCTCAACCTCGCCGGCATCGTCTATTTCCGCATGGGCGAAGCTGACAAATCGGAAATCCTGTTCCGCAAGGCCGTGGCGCTCGACAGCGCCAACGCGGCCGCCCATTTCAACCTCGGCATGGTGTACTGGCAGGCCAGGCGCTTTCGCGACGCGCACGCCCAGTGGTTTCTCGCGCTTGCCGCGTCGCCGGGCGACAAGGACATGCTCTACTGGTTCGCGCTCGCCGAAAAGAAACTGCGGGAAGAAGCGCCATGATCCCCAAGCTCCCCAAGGGCTTTTCTCACCCCATGCGCGCGGGCGAGGGCGCGTTCGCGTCCGTGTACCGCGTTCGCCAGACCGCGCTCGACCGCTGGGTCGCCATCAAGATGCTCCACGAAAAAGACCCGGCCAAGAAACGAGACCTGGTGAAGGAGGCCAACACTCAGGCGCGCATCCAGGCGCCGTGCATCCCGCAGGTGTTCCACGTGTTTGAGTGGCGCTCGCAGGTGTGCATCGTGATGGAATGGGTAAAGGGCGCTTCGCTGTCGTCCCTGCTGTCGCATTTCCCCTCGCCGGAGGAGCGGCTGTGGCTCGCCGACCACGTGATCCGCAGCTTGGCCGCGGTGCACACGCTCGGCTTCGCCCACCGCGACCTGAAGCCCGAGAACATCCTTGTCTCGCCCGACAAGGGAGTCATGTTCGTCGATTTCGGTTTCACCAAGAGCATGGTTGACGGACAGCAGTCGGTCGCGGGGGTGGTAAAGGGCACGCCCGCCTTCATGGCGCCCGAGTTATGGAGCGGCAAGCGGGGCGTTGACCCGCTGCGCTGCGACGTTTTCGCGGCGGGACGCGTCATCCGCGACGTCGTGCAGGACCCGGCGTTCGCGGCGTTCGTGGACCAGTGCACGCACGAGGACCCGTCGCGGAGGCCGGCCTCGGGCGCGGAAATGCTTGCGCAATGGGAACGCGTCGCGCCGCATGTCACGCAGCCCGACTGGAAACGGCTCGCCAAGCCGCTTTCGTCGGAACAGCTCTCCCTAAAGCTCGCCGCGGCCGCGCGGCAGCTCCTGCGCGAGCGCAGGCACGACGAGGCGTACTGGCTGCTCGTCGAAAGCATCGAGGAGAACCCCAAGAACAACGAGGCGATAAGTCTCATGAATTCGTTTCCCGGCCATGTGCGGCGCCAGCGCATGCAGCAGAGGATTTCGATCGCGGCGGCAATCGCAGCCTGCGTGTGCCTGCTCCTGTTCGCGTTTGTCGCCGGAAGGAGCAGCAGGGACTGGGACATGCGAAGCCGCGGCGGCACGGTGATACGGCAGCGGCATGACGGTTCCGCGCTGCTCGCTTCTTCACTGCGCGGCCCGGCGGCCGACGCCGCCGGCCAAACCGTGCCGCTCCGCATCGATTCTTCGTCTGTCAAGCGGCTGTGCGGCACGCTGTTTCTCGCGGCCAAGCCCGCAGCGGGAAAATTGAGCGTGGACGGCAAACCGGTGGTGCACACCATGACCTACTCGACGGGCATCACCCTTTCGTTCGGCAGGCACACCCTGTGCTGGCTCGACGACAACGGCCGCATCACGTGGAGGGAAAAAATCAACCTGCTGCCGTTTGAGGCCAAAATCGTGTCGGTAAATGCACAATAAAACAATTCACCACGAAGACACGGGGAACTCAGAGAAAAATGGAGTTGAAAGAAATATGACCGATCGTACTTATCCCTGCCTCATCGATATAAGAACCAATGTTGCGCATCCGCTTTCGGGCAGGATCATCACCATAGGCTCATCTGCGTCGTGTCAGATCGTCCTTAAAGACAAAGGCCAGCCCGATATCGCCGCGCACATGATGTTCCAGGTTGGACATTACAAATTGTCCTCGCTTTCATCCGATGTCAAGATACTCGTAAACGGAAAACCTGTATCGAGTGATTACCTGCTGAAAGACGGGGACGAAGTAAACATTGGAAAAGCGCAATTTACCTATCGGGAGAGCTCGGCAAATACCGGTACCATGGCTCCCGCAATGTCGAGCATGCCCATCTCGGATTTAGTCTCGGCTGTTGTTTCTCTTCTAAGAAACAAGGAAGAAGACGTAACATCCGATCTCGTCGTGAGCGTATCACGCCTGATCGGCTGCGACGCGGCGCGCCTCGTGATCGAGGACGCGGAAAAAGGGGAGCGTAAAACCATCGCCCGGTATCCGGTGGAAAGCGGGCTCGACCGTTTCTCCAACCGCGCCATCGACTTCGCGAAAAACGCGTCGCAGACCGTGCTCGTCAACGATACGGACTGGAAAGATACCGTGGACCCGAAGAGCTCGCTCGAGCGGAACCTGATCGCGTCGGTGCTGTGCGCGCCCCTGACGGACGCGGGAAGGGTCTTGGGATATCTGTATCTTGACAGATTGCAAAACGGCCGCCCCTTTACCGAGGAGGACCGCAAGTTCTGCGACAGCCTGCTGCCGCTGTTTTCGGAACTGCTTGCCAACAGCGAGCACCGGCGCAGGCAGGCCGAGACCATTGCGCGGCTCCAGGCATCAACGTTTGAAACTTCGGGCGGCATGATCTACGAGAGCGCGGTGATGGCCAAGACCGTTGCGCTCGCCGCAAAGCTCGCCGCGACCGATTCGCCCATCCTCATTTACGGCGAGACCGGCACGGGCAAGGAGCTCATGGCGCGGTTCATCCACGGCCGCTCGCCGCGATCGAGCAAGCCGTTCAAGGCCATCAACTGCGGAGCCATCCCGGAAAACCTCATCGAGAGCGAGTTGTTCGGCCACGAAAAAGGTTCGTTTACCGGTGCGACCCAGCGCAAGATCGGCCTGTTCGAGGCGGCCACGGGTGGCACCGTGTTCCTCGACGAGGTGGCCGAGCTGCCGCTCGGGCTCCAGGTGAAGCTCCTGCGCGTTCTGCAGGACTCCGAAATCGTGCGCGTGGGCGGCACCGAAAACATCAAGACCGACGTGCGCATCGTGGCCGCCACCAACAAAAAGCTCGAGGACGAGACCGCGGCTGGCCGGTTTAGGCAGGACCTGTTTTTCCGGCTCAACGTGCTCACCATCGGCCTGGCGCCCCTGCGCGAGCGCGGCCAGGACACGGTGCTGCTCTCGGAATACTTTGTCAAGAAATACTGCCAGCAGTTCGGCCTTCCGGTCAAAACGTTTCTGTCGTCGGCGCAGAACGCCCTCATCGCGCACCACTGGCCGGGCAACATCCGCGAGCTCGAGAACGTGGTGCAGAAGGCCATCCTCTTGTCAAACGACAACCGCATCGCCAAGGAGCACATCCAGATCACCTCGTCGTCGCTCCTTAAAAACGCCTCAGGCCTGTCGTCGCCCGTAACCCTCAAGGACGCGCGCAGCGCCGCGGAAAAGGAGATTATTACCCAGACGTTAGTAAGGACAAAGGGGAATGTCTCCATGGCGTCGAAGCTGCTTGACATTGACCGGAAGTGGCTGATGAAATTAATGGAGGAGCTGGGGGTTAATGCGGATGATTACAGGGGTTGATAAAGTGTAAGATTAAAATGGGCGCCCCGCCGGAACGGCGGCGGCCGTCCTTCCGGTCTCGCCTTCGGCTCGGGCCGCCACGGCCCCTGTACGCCTGTCGGCAAGGGCCGGGCAGCACCGCGCTTCAGCGGGTCTATTTCCTCCCGTTGGTCGGGACCAAGCTCCAGTCCTGCCTAGCGCGTCGAGAAAATTTCAGCTCACCATCATGCTTCTGTGACTTCAATCGAAAATGTTTATATGTATTAAAAATAGATTTAAATTCGTATAATATTTTTTTATCCATATCTAACACCATCTCCAAGTCTTATTTTTAATCAATTAAAATCAACAAATACCAAATACTTTTCCCGGATAAACTCCCCATGCCGCGTCTCTTCGACCTTCTCTCCGAAAACACGAGCGACAAGACCATCTCCTCGCTCCGGAAAATCGCGGGAAAAGACAATAAAATAAACCGCGCCGGAAAAAGTCAGGGCGGCATTAATAAAGAGAAACCAGACAACAAGCCTCCCAAAAAGCACGACCTGTACCACACCCTCGAATTCGTCGCGCTCGACCTTGAGACCACCGGGCTCGATTTCAAAAACGACAGGATCATCGAGATCGGCGCGGTGCGGTTTTCAAGCAAGGGGCCGGGAGAGGAATTCAGCACTTTTGTCAATCCGGGCATGCCCATTCCGCAGCACATCACGCGGCTCACGGGTATTGCAAACGAGAACGTCGCGGCGGCGCCGTCGTTCAAGGACATCGCGCCGAAGCTCAATGAATTCATCGCGGACGCGCCGATCTGCGGCCACCAGGTGGATTTCGACATCAATTTTCTCAACGAGGAATTCAGGCGCATCGCGCTTCCCAAGGTGTTTGTGCAGCAGGTGGACACGGCCCTGCTTTCGCGCATCGTCGACCTGGAGCTCTCGCGCTTCACGCTCGGTCACGTGGCGCGGGCCGTGGGCGTTCCGCTCGAGAACGCGCACCGCGCGCTTGACGACGCACGCGCGTCGGGAAACGTCGCGCTCGTGCTTCTCCCCATGCTCGCAAAGATACCGGTTGCGGTTCGCTCCGTCATGGCGCACGCGGCGCCGCCGTCGGTGGTCAAATATTTTCTTGTAAAATCGCTTGAAAAAGAATCATACTCGCTCGACCTGTCGCCGGCCGCGCTGCCGAAGCCGCCCAAAAAGCTCGTGCCGGAAGATCCGCCGCTTTCCGTTGAGCCTGACCGCGTGGTGAAACTGTTCGAGCCGAACGGTCCGCTGTCGCATGCCATGAAGGGCTTTCTGCCGCGTTCTTCACAAACGCGAATGGCCGCGGCCGCGGCCGCGGCGTTCAACGACAAGACCTGCCTCGTTGCCGAGGCCGGCGCCGGCACGGGGAAATCACTTGCCTATCTTGTGCCTGCGGCAATGTACGCGCTCAAGAACAACTGCCGCGTGCTCGTGTCCACGCATACGCGCAACCTGCAGGACCAGCTCGTGGGCAAGGACTTGCCTGTTGTCAAAAAGGCCGCGGGCGACGGGCTGCGCTTTTCCGTGCTCAAGGGCAGGGCGAATTACCTGTGCCAGAACAGGTTCAGGCGGCTTCTGGCCGGCGAGCTCGGCGATTTCTCGTACCGGGAGCGCATGGGCATGCTGCCGCTCATCAGGTGGGCACAGGAGACGAAGACCGGCGACATCGAGGAGCAGAACCAGTTCAACATCAGGTGGTTTTCGCGCGTGTGGCACGCGATATCGGCCGAGGCGCATTTCTGCGAGGGCCGGCGGTGCGCGGAGTATTCCTGCTGCTTTCTGCAGCAGGCGCGCCAGCGCGCGCTCGGCTCGCACATCGTGGTGATCAACCACGCCCTGTTTTTCTCCGAGATCTGCGCCGAGTCGTCGTTCCTCGGCAGGCTCGGCCCCGTCGTCTTCGACGAGGCGCACCATCTCGAGGCCTGCGGACACCGGCACCTGCGCACCGAGCTCGACAGCAACCGGTGCGCCGCGTTTCTCGACCAAGTATCAAACCTCGACAAGGAACTCAAGAAGCGGGACGAAAAGGGCGGCGCGCCGGTCAAGGAGGCTGAGTTCAAGCCGCTGGCAAAGCGGCTGCGCGCCGACGTGAAGGCGTTTCTCGACGGCGGCCTTGCCTGGGCGCATTCGAAAACCCCTCCGTCGGCCGAGTTCCAGCTCGACTATGCCGCCGAGACTTTTTCGCAGAACGCGGCGGCTTTGTCTCTTGTCAACTCGCTTGCCGACGTGCAGGACTGCCTGCACCGGTTCTCGCAGCTTTGCGGCGACGGAGACCCGGACAAGGAACTTTCCGCGGAGATCCTTTCGTGCAACGACGCCGCATCGCAGCTCAAGGCGGATCTTACGTACCTTACCGCCGCGGCGACGGAAGATCACGTGTTCTGGGCCGAGGGCAACCTCGAAAAGGGCTGGATAAAACTGTGCGGCGTGCCGCTTGACGTCGGCGCCATCCTCGCTCCGCTGTGGGAGGCAAACGAAAGCGGCATGGTGTTCGCCTCCGCTACGCTTTCGGTGTGCGGCTCCATGGAATATTTCATGCGCAAGGTCGGACTTTCGGGCGGCCGCGCCGCCGCAACGCAATGCGAGGTGTTTGAAAGCCCGTTTTCCGCGTCGCAGGCGGTACGCTGCGGCGTGCGGAACGGACCGGACGTGGAATCGCCGCAGTATCCGGCCCACGTGGCCGATGCGGTGCTGCGGCTGCTTGGCGCATTTGACAAGAACATTCTCGTTTTGTTCACGGCCAACAGCATGCTCAACGCGGTGTACGAGCGGATCCGCTCGCAGGTGCCGAAGGACGACTGCACCCTTCTCGCGCAGGGTGTGTCGGGAAACCGTCAGGCCATCCTCGACGAATTCCTGCATACGAAGCGCGCCGTGCTGCTCGGCGCCGACAGTTTCTGGGAGGGCGTCGACGTGCCGGGCAAGGCATGCGAGATCGTGATCATCGCGCGGCTGCCGTTCCCGGTCCCCACGCACCCGCTCACCAAGGCGCTCTGCCGCAAGGTGGAGGAGGAGAAGGGCGAGTCGTTCATGTCGTATTCGGTGCCCGAGGCCGTGATACGGTTCCGGCAGGGGACCGGCAGGCTGATTCGCACGCTCGAGGACCGCGGCGCGCTCGTGGTGCTTGACAATCGCGTCTTCACCAAGGGATACGGAAAGCAGTTCACCGGCTGCCTCGACGGCTCGTTCACGCGCTTCGACACACTCGACGAAATGCTGAACGGAGTCAGGGCGTTTTTTGACGGAGAAACAACGGAAACTAAAATCACCTACGTCCCGATCGAGGAAGTATGAAACGGTTTTCCTTCTCTGCGGCGGTACTGTGCGCACTGTGGGGGTGCGGCGTTTATACCTTTTCAGGGTCAACACTGCCGGCCCATCTCAAAACCATGGACATCCCCCTGTTCGCCAACCAGTCCCTCATACCCGGCGTAGCCGAGGATATCACCAACCAGCTGTCGGCGCAGGTCGTTTCGATGAACCTGTTGCGGATTTCGTCTGGCCGCGGCGACGCGACGCTCCGCGGCAAGGTGGTCGAATATACCAATGCGCCGCGCACCTACGGCACGACCGCGGTGCGGCAGGTCACGGTAAGCGAATACGTGGTGAGGATCACCGTTGAAGTCGAATTCGTGGACAACAAATCGAATTCTCCGCTGTACAAGGGACGGCTGACGGGCGAGGGGGTCTATAATTTCCAAACACAGGCGGAAGCGGACGGCAGGAAAACCGCCGAAAGCGACGTGGTCCAGCAGATACTACAGAATTCCGTCCAGAGCTGGTGAGACCGTTATATAGCCTCCGCCGATCAAAACAGTTATCGCTCAGCAGCTTGTCTGATATTAAAACCGTTCGTGCTGAGCCCGTCGAAGCATGAACGGCTGCCCTCCGACATGATCAGGGCGAACGGACGCTAAAATATTTTTCACAAACATTTATGTTGCGCGTGCCGCATCAACACAAAAACCAATAATGCAACGTTGAAGGGTCAATTTTGACCTGCCTCCCTTCAACACTATTTTTTTCTTTGTGCTCTCTGTGACTCTTTAGCTGTTTTTATTGCTTAATACCGGCGCTCTCGCCTCGGCCCGCGTTCGCGGCCGCCGTCGTGGTGACGCTGCGACGGAACTGATTCGCGGTCCCATGCCTTGTTCACGCGCAGGGGTCTGCCGCCGAACTCCTTGCCGTTGAGATCGGTGATCACCTGGTCGGCGTTGTCCATCTCGATGAACCCGAAGCACCGCGAGCGGTGCCGCTTGCCGTGGGTGATTATTTTTACGGAATGGACGCTCCCGAGCTTTTCGAAATGCTCCTTGAGCTGGGCTTCGGTCGCGTCATAGGGAAGGTTGCTCACAAAAATTTTCTCAATCAAATGTTCCTCCTGAATACGGTTAGAAACGCCCGTCCGCCGGCATGGTGCGCCGGGAGCGGTTCAAAACAATAAAAGCCTGCCCATGCCGTATGGGCAGGCAAGTGATCAGGTATGGGGCCCTTAGGCCTGATCTACCAGGAGCGCCGCTGCTCGCCGAATCCGCCTCTGCCGCCGCCGCCGCGCTTGCGGTCCTCGCGTTCGCGCGCCTCGTTGACCGTAAGGGTGCGTCCGCCGAATTCTTTTCCGTTGAGCTGGGCGATCGCCGCGTCAGCGTTTTCCATCTCGACAAAGCCGAATCCGCGCGAGCGGCCGGTGTCGCGGTCCTTGATGATGGTGACTGCCGTCACTTCGCCGAATTGGGCGAACAGGGTCTTGATTTCCTCTTCGGACGAAGAGAAACTCAGGTTGCCGACATAGAGCTTTTTAGGCACAACTTCCTCCTAGTACTTTAAAGTGGACTGTATGACATGTTCCTAAGGGCAAACAGGTGGAACCCGGCGCGATAGGAATTTATTCCAATTTACTTTTAAGCATCCCCGCCGGCGTCTGCCGGCATCTGGTCGAGCCACTGCTGGAGGGTGCTGATGATTTTTTTCGCCTGCTCTGCGCTGGAGATGTTGAATTTGGACTGTTGCCGGTAATCGTCGTTCCGTTTGCGGTATCTGCGGATGGTGAAGAGGACGGGGCCATACTTCTGGTTGGCGGGTTCCCACTGCTGATACTTGAACATGATCGTCGCCCACGATCCCTTGGAGAGGATGACCTTTTCGAGCTCCTTTACTAACTGGACGCCGTTTTCCTCGTAATTGATGGTGATTTCTTTTACATCAGACGGCATACTGCGGTTCCTCGGCCCGCGGGATCGCTTCAACTCCTACATTGCTCCAACTGCACCGTGCCTTCGCTTTGCGGCGGAAAGCACCTGTACAAAGATACAACCTACAATACCGCAAAGCAAGATTTTCCTTTTTAGCGTCTGCGGGCTTGTATTGCCCGGCGCCCGGCCGACAACGTAGTTTAGAGTACCGTGCAATAAAGCGGCGCGTCCGGCCGCAATCATTTCTCATTGTGGAGCAACCATGAAATTCGCGAAACTGGAAGGCATCGCAAACGACTTCATCATCACGGCGGATACGCTCGGCGGCGGGGCGGCCATGCTCGAGAACGTTCGCACGCGGTCTGCGCCCCTGTGCGACCGGAGAAGGGGCATAGGTGCCGATGGCGTGCTGGTCGTGCTTCCTTCTAAAAAAGCCGATTTTGCCATGCGTATTTTCAATGCCGACGGAAGCGAGGCGGAAATGTGCGGCAACGGCATCAGGTGTTTTGCGCTGTATCTTAAAAAAACTGGGTTGTGGAACAATCCTCACCTTGCCGTGGAGACACTCAGGGGCGTGGTAAAAACTTCGTTTGAAAACGGCATGATCCGGGTGGACATGGGGCCGCCCATACTCAGCGCGCCTCAGATCCCGGTGGCCAAAGCGTCGGGCGAGGCGGTCATGGAGCGGGTAACAGTTGATAAAAGGGAGTTTCTCGTCACCGCGGTTTCCATGGGCAACCCGCACGCAGTGGTCTACGCCGACGAGCTTTCGGACGAGCTGGTGCTAGGGTACGGGAAAAAACTCGAATCGCACCCGTTTTTCCCCAACAAAGCCAATGTCGAGTTTGTAAAAGTGCTTTCGGACAGCGAAATAACGATGCGCGTATATGAACGCGGGTGCGGGGAGACCATGGCCTGCGGCACCGGCGCATGCGCAAGCGTGGTATCCGGCGTTCTCAACCACAGGCACGGCACAAATGTAGCGGTCCACCTGCTCGGCGGCGACCTGCAGGTGGAATGGAACGGCGAAAGAAAATCTCCGGTATATATGGTCGGTCCAGCGGCTTGGGTGTATTCCGGGGAGATAGACCTATAATGGCGCATCCAATAAATAAAAAATGGATTAAATATTCCGGTCTGTGTGAAACCGGCAATTCTGCCCGATTACATGAAAAAATGTCCTGCATGTTTAACCGGTTATCTCCTTATTAATATTTTCTGCCAGTCTTTTAGAAATCGAATCACTTTTTAAATTGAACGAAAATGAAATTATTTGGCATTACGAATGCAAATTATTATTTTGGATGGCGTTACAATGTTTTCCAAATTGAATCTTTCATCTGAAAAAATCATATTTTCACGCAATATTTTTAAATAAATGTCCGTAATAGGCAAGATTATTGCAATACCGGGGGAAGATTCGACCGCGCTCGCGCTTCCGAAGGTTTTTGCAATTCCGTGATTGTGAAACATTTTTTCCTTTAAAAGAGTCAAAGTAAATTAAAAAGCGGCTTTTTCTGCGCGGGAATGGTAAAATTAATAAAATATTGAAAGTTGGATATAATGAGAATCGCGACATTGCTTTCCGAAAGAGATTCATTGGATCTCTATCTGGATGAGATAAAAAACAACCGCACCCTTTCCGGGCACGAAGAGGCGGAAATTGCGGTGCGCATCCATAAGGGCGACAAGAAAGCGCTTGAAAAACTTGTCAAGGCCAACTTGCGGTTTGTGGTTTCAGTTGCGCGTAATTACCAGAACCAGGGCCTTCCCCTCAATGACCTGATCAACGAAGGAAACCTCGGGCTCATCAAGGCGGCCAAGAAATTCGACGAGAAGAAGAATTTCAAATTCATCTCCTACGCGGTATGGTGGATCCGGCAGGCCATTCTCAAGGCACTGGCCGAGCAGTCGCGGATCATCAACGTGCCGCTGCACCGAGTGGGGACCATTTCCGACATCGGCAAGGCGCAGAACAAACTCGAGCAGGAGCTCGAGCGCGTTCCCACCGCCTCGGAAATCGCCCGCGAGATGGGAGTTGACGAAAGGGAAGTCACCGACATACTGCGGATCGGCAACCGGCACGTGTCGCTCGACAAGCCGGTGCAGAACGACGAGGACTTCAGGCTCATCGACTCGCTGCACAACCACGATCAGGAGCTTCCCGACCACGGCGCGATCAAGACCTCGCTGTCGGGGGAGATAGAGAAGCTGCTCGACACCCTGTCCCAGTCCGAAAAAGAAGTCATCAAGCTTTATTTCGGCATCGGCGAGGATACCGCCCATACGCTTGAAGAAATCGGCAAACGCGTTCACCTTACGCGTGAACGGGTGAGGCAGATCAAGCAGAAAGGGCTCAGGCGGTTGCGGAACTCATACCGCAGCAAGAAGCTCAAGAGCTTCGTATAAGAAAACAATGCAGTTTTTAATGAACGGAGCGGATGAGAAATCATCCGCTCCGTTTTTTTTATCATTGAGTTCTGCCGGAACGCAGCCCTGAGATAAAAAAAGCGTCCTTATGGACGCTTTTTTTACAACCGCCAACGCATGACCGCGGTTATTTGGCCAGCTCCTTGAGTTTCCGGATCACGAGCAGCGCGTCGGGTCCGCTCACGCTTTTCTGCATCCCGAACTCGCCGTTCATCTCGGCGCTCATGACGCCTTTGTCAACCGCGTTGCAGATGGCGTTGTAGGCCGGGTGGGACGGATTGACGTCCGGGAACCTGCTCTCCGTTCCGAGGTGCTTGGTCGAAAGCGACGGGTCGCGCAGGATCGCGATGATCGCCTCCTCCACCACCATGGCGTATTCGCCGCGGTTTACGAGCTGGTCGGGATGGAAAGTGTGGTCGGGATAGGGTTCGAGCCCGCGTATCTTGAGGTCCACGATGTCGGTGATGAAGTTCTTTGCCCAATGGCCGCCGATGTCGGTGATGTCGGCCATTTTCACCGTGCTGTCAACCTTCATCTCGCGCGCGTCGGTGGGCGCCTTGTAGGAGTTGTCGTAGTTTTTGGGCCGCTTTTTCTCGATGAGCTTGTCGATCTGCAGCTCCGACACGAACAAAGCGGCGATGTCGGCGCGCGAGATCTTGTCGACAAGGGCGATCCGCTTGCCCACGTCGGTTCCCGGCGCAGCGCGTTCGATGTCCTGCACGAGCTTCCACTGGTCGTCGGCCTCCTTGGTCCAGTCCTTCTTGAGCTCGAGCACCTTCTTGAAATCGTCGGCTGCCTTGCCGAACTCGTAGGCCTTCTTGTAGCACACGCCGCGGCGGTAATATACTTCGGAGTTCTGCGGGTCGACCTTGAGCGCTTTCTCGTATTCGTTCTCGACGTCCTTGAGCCACTCCTTTGCGGGCTTGTCCTCGTTTTGCATGGTGATCACAATGGCCTTGGCTATGAAGCCGTCCACGATCTTGTTGTCGAGCGACTGGCACTTTTCAGCAAGTTTGATAGCTTCCTTGAAATCGCCCTTTTGCGCCGTGACCAGCGCGAGGCCGGCGTACGCGGGAGCGTATTTGGCGTCGAGCGACGTGGCAAGGTTGAATTCCTCCTTGGCCTTGTCGTATTTGCCGTCGTTGTAATACTTCATTCCCTCTTTGCAGTGGGAAAGGGGAGTGTCCATGTAGCCGCCGGCCTTGCGCGCCTTGGGCGCGCATCCCGTGACAAGCGACAGGACAATCGCCAACGCCATGAATTTCGTCAGCGTGATGAAGGCTGTTTTTTTCATAATTCTTTCCTTCCGGTGGTGGTGGTCCTCATTGGCTTATAGTAGTAGGTGTCTTATTGCTTTTTTGCCTTGCTTCATCCCTATGTTTTTTAAAAAATCCTGATCAATCAACAACCAGAATTACGCGGCATTCGGACAGGAACTTGAGGTTCTTCGCCGCGCTGCGAACGTCCGCCGCGTCGGTGTCCGAAATCACCACGTCGGTCGCGTTGTCGCCCTGTGCCTTGAGCGCCTTGATTTGCCCCGGGGAGGTTCCCACGCGGTCGGCGAACTGCTTGGCCGCCGCCTTCACATCCTTGGCGTATCCCACGATGCCGTACTTTATGGCCCACTCGCGAGACACGTACGCGCTGCCGTAGACTTCTTTTCCCGATTCGTCAATAATTTTCGGAGCAAGCGCGGGTTTAACTTTGAGGCCGTGGCAGTCGATGATGAGGCCCGAAAAGACAACGGCTTTCTTTGCCTTATTGCCCTCGAACGCAGTGATCGACGGCTTTTCACCGACCGTGGCACCAAGCAACATGTCATCGATACCTCCTACGCCGTCGAGGGGTATCTGCATGACGAGTTCAACCGAACCGTCCTGAAAATATTTCTCCTTGCCCTTCTGCTCGAACCCGCGCACAAAGCCGCTCACCTTGGTGGTGATCACGTCGCTCTTGACCATGAAGTTCTCGACCGTTGTGGTTGAATTGAGCAAAATTCCCTTGAGGGTTTCCAGGGCGGTGCGGATCGCGTTCAATTGCGCCGACCTGATCGCGCCGGCGCGCTGCGCGCCTTCCGGATGCTCGGGATTGGGGGCGCCGATGCCCTTTGCATAGATGATGCGGTTGGTCCAGTCGATGCAGCCGTCTCCCTGCTTGTCGGTGACGACGGTGTCGAGCACCGGCTGGATCTGCGCCATGGCCAGAGTGACGGAAAACAGTGCCGCCATCGCTGCGGTTAAGACTCTCTTCATAAACCCTCCTTAAAAAGGTAAGTAATGGTTTGTAAATTGTAATTCTCGTTAAGAATTTCCGCGGTAATTTCCCGCTTTAGGAAAGGGCAAACGTACCGTTAAAACACATAAATTTTATTATTCAAGCCCGGTTTATGCAATAAAAAGTGTGAAAAAAGTGTTTCATTATGATAATAAAGTATATCAAATTTCCCGCGTTTGTCTGTGATTGCCGTCACACGGCTGTTCTTGCATTGGTGAAGGCAACGCCCGGCGGTCACCTGTTCTTGCGCGCGATGCAGAACAGGTATCCCACGTATTTGAACCCTTCGAGCCGGTAGAAAACATCTATTTCCTTGTGGAACGCGACCTTGATTTTTTTGTCTGCGAAAAAGCCCTTCTTGTCTTCGAGCCTGCGCGCCAGGTGCGAATAATAATTGTCCCATCCGCTTTGTGGAAGTAGGCATAGAAGATGCACGTCGAACCCTGCCGCGGCAAGCATGGCGCGGTAGCGGGATTCCGACTCGTAGTGGTATTTTTCGTCCTCGAAAATGCGCCTCACCTCGTCGGGCACTTTTTCGGAAAGAAAAATAAGGTCCGAAAAGGCGAGCCACCCGCGCGGCGCAAGCCACCGGGCGGCGAGCGCAAGCCCTTTCTCGCGTGAAACGTAGGAGAGCACGCCGCCCTCGGCGAGAACCATGTCGAACGGGTGTTTCGAATAGTCGGCGGCCAGGATGTCGTCGGCCGTGAAGGTGATGAGGTGGCTCACACCCTTTTCCTCTGCAAACGACCGGGCCATTCCGATGTTCTCTTCGCTCATGTCAATGGCGTTCACCTTGCAGCGGAACTCCTGGGCAAGGGTGCACGCGCCTGCGCCGAACCCGCATCCCAGATCGAGGACGCGGCTGGCCGGGGTCAAAAGCGCGAAGCGGCCCGCGGCGAGCGTGCATTCCCTTCCGGCCGGGGAGGTGTAATTTGAATTGGGGTCTGTTACCATACGGAATGCTTTGCGGGAACCGGCGGTCGCAACGGCCGCTCACCGCACCTTGAGAAAGATGATGAGGCCCACCACGAGCAGGATCATGGAAATGATGTGAAACCGCCACGTGATTTTCGTGCGAATGTAGAATTCGTTTGCGTAAAATGGATTTTTTCTCATTTGGAACTGGAAATGATGGTGGATGGGCGCGCGCAGGAACATGCGCTTGCCCGTGGTACGGAACGAGACGATCTGGAGCACCACCGAGCAGAACTCGAGCACGAAAATGAATCCCACCACGGGCAGGAAAAAGGCAGCCTTGATGAAGATGAACATAATGCCGATGGTGCCGCCGAGGCCCACCGCGCCTGAATCGCCCATGATGATGGACGAGGGCGGCGCGTTGAACCATAAAAAGGCCAAAAGCGTGCCCACCATTGAACCGATGACCGGCAGTATCTCGTCCACACCGCCGATGAACGGGATGAGCAGGTAGCGGCTCCACACGGCATGACTTGACACATAGGCAATGACGCCCACGAAGAGGAAGCAGGTGATGAGCGGCACAGCGGCCAGGGTGTCGAAACCGTCCGTGAAGTTGACCCCGTTCGCCATCACCGCGATCACCAGCGTCATGAAAGGAATGAACAGCCAGAACGGCATATAGGGAAAATCTTTTGAAATGCTTAAAAACGGAATATTGATATACCCGTTGATGTTGGGAATATATTTGTAGGCCAGAAGCGCGACCACGCATGAAATAAGAATATAAAGGATAAGCCTGATATTGGCCGAGATGCCGTCGGCCTTGTACTGGTAATCCTGCTTGGTGATCAGCCCCTTGGACACGCGCGCCTTGTTGACCACCTTGGCGATATCGTCGATCGCGCCGATCACGCTGAAGAAAACATAGATCCCCAGCGCGGAAATGACATAGGAATTGAAGCGCGCGGTGATGACGCTCGTGACGGTGATGATGAACAGAAACAGGATGCCCGCGGGCATCACCGGGTCTGTTTTCCCTTTGATGGCCTCGAATTCCGTGTTGACATTGATCCTTTTTAAGAAGGCGATATAGGATGGGAAAAAAGCCATGGCGCAGAGAAAGGAAAAAATGGTGGCAACGCTCGTGGAGAAAAGCCTGCTGTTGAGCAGGTAAAGGTGGGTGTGTTGATACAAAAGGTCTAAGAACATTATTTTTCCGCTATGAAGCCGGTCCTTTCACCATTCAATAAATATATTATGGACGAAATTGGCATGTAAAATATACGTTTCGAACCGGAGATCGTGCGGCTTATGATTTTCAAAGGGGATGAGATTTTTTAATGATGAAATTTGGATTTGATACTATATTACCATCAAATTGCAAACCACAAAAAAAGACTCTCTCGCAAAGGACGTAATGGAAAGATAACCGCAGAGACACAGAGGCACAGAGAAAACAAATAGTCTGAAGTTGAGAGTTGAAAGTTAGATGGCGTTTTGTTTGTGTTGTTACTTTCAACTTTCAACCTTCAACCTCCAACTCTATGTTTGGTTTTCTCTGTACTTTTCTGCGGTGAATGGCACGGCCCGCGCATTGTCACTTCGTTCCATAAGGTAAGGTAGTGCGCGGCGCGCTTTTTATTATAGCGTTTGCCTTTTCCCCGCCACTTGGGGCGGGGTTCTTCAATTTCTTGATTATTAATGAAGAGGAGGACAACAATGGCAATAGACAATCACACACACACCGGCGCAAAAGGCGACGGCGGCAACGTGCTTTCCCCGGACCGGCTCAACGTGGGCAACGGCGCCCTGGTCGTTGACAAAGGCAAGATCGGGGCCGGCACCGCAACCCCGGCGTCTTCGCTCGAGGTGCGCTCGTCGGCAAACGACTATCCGCCGGTGATGCACGTGGAGTATTCCGGCACCGACGCGACGGACAAGATCGCGATACAGGGCGCTTCGGCTCCCCGGCCGGATTTCGGCACCGGCGGGTCGTTTCGGGGCGGCTGCACCGGCATCATCGCGCGCGCAGAGGCGCGCGGCGGCACCGGCGAACGGGTGGGGGGCGAGTTCTGGGCACAGTACGGAAGGGCCACCTACGCCATAAAGGCCACCACCTTCGGGTCGAACGACCCGGAGTCCGGGGTGCACATCGCGGGGTATTTTCACGCGGACCAGGAACAAAACCACGGCGATTTCTGGGCAGGTTATTTTCTCGGCCGGGTGCACATCAGCGAAAACGTGGGCATCGGAACGCGGGAGCCGGCCGCAAAGCTCCACGTGAGGGGTAATGTGAAGATCGCCGGGCAGGACAGCACGCTTTCCATTGAAAATCCCGCAGTGCCGAAAGGGTCAGATGACGTAATGGGAGAAAAAGGGCAGATTGCGTGGGATGAAAATTTCATTTATATAAAGACGCAGGCGGGAGAGAAGCATGTGTGGAAGAGGGCTGCGCTGGAGTCATGGTGAAGGGCGATGTGCTTTTTAATTTAAAAGAAACAAGAACACTGCCGGGACCTGTGCTCAGCTTGTCAAAGCACGGCAATGGCATACATTTTCATGAACGGGGCAATCGCCATGTACCTTTACCGACGGAGTACACAACGAAATCCGGTGGCGGTAGATTGGTCGGACGGAGGATCGCCGATACGGATCGCGGAACGAAGCCAGTACGGTTCGCCACAATAAAAGCCCCCACGATGAACGCGATTCCTTCCGGTTGCCGGGCCAACAGGATCTGTTTGGCCAGCAGTTGAGTCAATGCTATAAAAATCGGGATACCAGTCGTTGCACCATTCTGTTACATTTCCCGTAATATCGTACAAACCCCATGGGTTCGGCAGTTTTGTGGCCACCGGTTGAGTTGTGCTGTCGCTGTTGTAGCTATACCACGCATAATTTCCGCCTGCGCTCGAATCGTCTCCCCAAAAACATTTTGTGGTGGTGCCTGCCCTTAATGCGTATTCATATTGTGCATCTGTCGGCAAACGATAACCGTTTTTGTTAAAGTCAATCGCAAGCCCGACAAGCCCACAGCCGTTTCCCGGCACACCTGATTTAGATGAATACGAATACACCGTGTCAAGCCTAAATCGTTTGCTGCGCTGGTTGCAATAAAGTGCGGCATCGAACCAGGTGACCTGTTCCACAGGCCGTCTGGTATCGCCTTTAAAGTGTGATGGATTTACGCCCATAAGGGCCAAATAATCGGCCTGCGTAACGGGTGTGGTGTCTATCCAGAATCTGGACAGCGTTAAGCTAAAAACAGGTGCCGCGATCCCAACTTGTCCCATCTGGAAAGTACCTCCGGGAATGAATCTCATGCCTTCGGTACCAGCCCATTTCAAATTTGCCATTCTCTCACCGGACCACATGCTGCTGTCGCCGAGTGTGTCAAAAGCGATTACTTTGAATTTCAATGACAGGGAATCGTACCCTTCCAATTGTACAAAAGTATCCATCAAGGCTGTTTTGAATTCCGCATACCCGGTGTTATTATAATTAACGAGCAGCTTGTATCTGACTCCATTGCCGTTAGGGTCCGGGCATTTTGTCCATGATAGTGCGGCGTCCGCCCAAATGCTATCGCTATTGTTCGCTGGATAGGTGATTACAGGTGTCGGCGGTGGACGGTTGACGATATTGCCATATACCACATTGCTCCCCATACTCAAGACTCCCTCACTGTCCTTCTGATAGACCCGGTAATATCTTGGCATCCATGCAAAGCTTGGAGTCGGTGTTATGTAGTTCACCATAGAGGCACTCGTAATAGTGGCCCATAATTCACTCGTGGTGTCAACGGCACTCGTTGTATTCCTGTAAATCAAATATTCCGCGAAATCAGTTTCCAAAGTCTGGGAATAATGAACCGTTATTGTATTCACCGTGCTGTCAATGCTTGTGATTGTCAATAGTCTTGGCCTGATGCGGACCCTGAAGCCCTTTTCCACAATGTTTCCGTCGTCATCCGAAATTCGTACCTTCACGCTGTCCCATGCGCAGGCGTTGTCGGTTAAGAATGAGTATTCCTCACCGCCGTTCAACCCAAGGCTGCCAAGGACCTTGTAATTACCGCTGTTTGCCGTGTCTATTCCAACGGTCATCGTTCCAAACTTCTGCTGCACGTAAACCGAACAGTGTACCATACCTCCGTTGTTAATAATTGTATCTGCCGAAAGAAATGCGATCACCGGTGCGTCTTGAATAACGATTATGCCCACACTGTCTGTCCAAACCGTGCCGGCCCCATCAGTCACCTTTACAAATATCTTCTTGTTTCCCGGTTGCTTCCACGAATAGGCCAGCGTGTCCTTTCCTGCCAGCGAAGAATCGGACTTTTGTTTGATGGCAGACGAATTCAAGCTGTCAATATACCAGACGATCTTTACTATCTTTCTGGTTGGATTAGAATAAGCGAGGCAGGCTTTTATCGTATCGTTAATGCTGGCCGTATCACTTATAGTGTTATTCAAATTCCAGGTGAATGTGGTCGTCACAAGGGATGATGAAACCACTTTCACCGTATCTCCCGGAGATGCTGCCTTGCGACTCTCTTCTCCAGAAGCCTTGCGGGAAACAACCTCGTACTGATAGGTGTTGCCTACGGCAACTGTTGAATCGTAAAAGATAGTCGCGGTTTCCGGCAATGGTGTTGTGGTAATGAGATTAAAATTCTGCCCTTTGACTGCTCGATATACATTATATCCGTTGATTAAAGTCGTATCAGCCTTATTCCATGTCACCGACACTGTCTGCTTCAACGTATCATAGCTTATCTTCAGCCCTGTTGGAATCGGAATCCCCGTATACTCCAACAGTATCGGTTCTTGTATAATGCTGTCTTTCCCTGCAATAATCACAAAGCTGGTGTCCATGGGCCTATAATCATCGAGTGTGCTGATCAGCTTTACTTTATATTTTCCTTTCGCCATGCTCGGTGCAGTAAAATTGCCCAGCGTGTCCTGCACCGAGGTGAATATATTCGTGCCCATGAAAAGGACAAATACCGTCCGCGGGTCGTCGGTACCTTGGAGCAGTACTTTGCCGCTTATGCTGCCGAATGCTTTGAGGGTGTCAGCAGGAGGATGGACGGTGGAGTCATTGAACGCCTTAATCGAGTCCTGGAACGTGGCGGTGCTGTTTTTGCTGGCAAGGATGTTGTAAGTGCCCGAATCAAGAAGTGCAGTGTAGTTTCCGTATGCATTCGTGGTTGTTGAATATATTGCTGCGGCAAGGCCCGTACGAGGGTCGGCGCCGAATCGGTAAAAGTATACGGTTGCGTTTTTGGCCGGTGTGCCGTCCGGATTATAAAGCATTGCGGAAACATTGGAAACATTTTCCGTCTCGGTAGCCGTGCCGGCCGTTGGGCGCGTGCATGTGACATAGAACAGTGCCGTTATAACGACCAACAGCCCCGGCAATACGATTTTGTAATTGTGGACCATTTTTATTTCTCCTTTATCTGCGTAAGCGGGAAAAGCTGCATGTTGAGCTGGCAGACCCGGTCTTCGTTCTCGCTTCTTTCGACCATGCCGAGTATCCTCTTGCGGCATGCGTCCAGTTCCGCTTTGATATCGTTATACGTTTGTTGAGAAACGCTGAAGGTTACCGTGGATATGTTGCGGTGTTCCGCGGGGTGCCGGTCCAGCGCTTCCTTTGCCATGTCCATCATGTTTTTCTGAAAATTAGCGATGCTCAGGGATTTTATCTCTGGACCGGTGGTCAATATTTTTTCAACGGCTTTGTAATAGCCGAGCTTGTTCTTTTGAATAAGGCCGAGCTTTTTCAGTACTTCGATGGCCTTTTTGGCATGCTCCTGCCGGATGGTTGGGTTGAGCGCCTGGGCAATGGCCGCATAATCGTCTTTAAAATTGCCGATTGCAAGAAGCTCACGAACGGCGATGTAATACCACCTGGAATAATACTCGTACTGACTTGCATCTACGCGGAACGCCTTGGAGTTATGGTATTTCATCAGGCGTTCGAAATAAAGTTTTTTCTCCTCAACGGTCTTGGCTTCGTTGAAATAAACCATGGTCTCGAAATATTCTTGCTGCTTTGGGGAAAGCTTCATTGCAATTGCAAACCGCAGGATAAGGCTGCGGGTGATGCCGGTCCTGCCATCCACGATGTCCTTATACAACCCTGAGGAGTTAAAGCCAGCTTTTCTTGCGAAATAGCGGTATGAGAAAGCCGGGTTTTTTGTTTTCTGTTCTTCGTAGTATTCCCGAAGATACAGCCGGTAATCGGTGTAATCATAAATGCTGATTGATTTTGGTTTGTCCATACCTGTAATTTACCGCTTTTTGGGAGAAAAGACAATGGGTGAGGAAAATTTCTGTTCGGTATTTACGAACACATACAGCCCCAACTTCACAGCCCGATCAATATCTGCTGTTTGCCGATGCAAGTTTAGACAAGATCAGTATGGGATACGACGGTTCTACGGGTGTTCAGGCAAAATTACAAGTAAAAGGAGACTCAACGTTGAGCTACGCTGCAATCTATGCATCCTCCGGAGCGGGTAACAATACTTGTCAAATTTCAGCGGTAAATAAGGCAATAGTTGCTGTAGCTTCCGGTACAGATTGGGGTGTTGAGGTGTACTCCTGAATTTGGACACTCCGAGAACCAAATTTATCTTTGTTCTTGGAGGTGTGTATGTCTACGTCACGTAAGAAGTATGACGATGCGTTCAAACGGGAAGCAGTCCAGTTGTTGGCAACCTCAGGAAAG